>JBGAOI010000119.1:0-15186 GCA_044221885.1 Polyangium sp. (in: bacteria) | reverse complement strand
GATCATCACGGAAGCCGTTGGCAACGCCTTCCGCCACGCGTTCGCGGGCGTCGAGGCGCCGCGGATCGTCATCCAAGGCGCCGAGTCCGGCGGCGAGGTCGAGTTCGCGATCGAGGACAACGGCGTCGGTGTCGACGTCGAAATGACCATGCAAGCGGCCAGAGAAAGCGACACGAGCGACGCGAAGGTCACTCGAACAACTTGAAGCATGGAGAGCACGAGGGCGGGCATTCCGGCTGAATGAGGCGGTATCAGAAGGCCGCTCATCCGGCCCAGTTCTTGGACATTCCGGATAGTCTGGCCGCGTGCGCCCCGGCATCCGGCTTCAGTTGCTCATCGCTCTCGGCACGCTCCTCCTCTTGGCGTTCCTATCGTTGTTCTTCGCGGTCGCAAGCCTCACGCGAGCAAGCATGGCGGGCGTGATTCCGAGTGCGCCGCTCATTCGATTTCTCGCGATGTACATGGGCATTTTCGCCCTTGGACTACTCGTCTTCATGTACATCGCCATGACGCGGCTGGTGGTTGATCCGGTCGAACGTTTGTCCCGTGCAGCCGCTCGAGTCGCGGAAGGTGATCGACGCTTGGAGTTCCCGCGTGTTGGCGCGCGTGAACTCGCCGATCTCGGCACGAGTTTGTCGCAGATGACCGAGCGTCTTCGCGCCGATGAAGAAAAACTTCGGGCGAAAATCGAAGAGGCCACGCGGTACGCCAAGGAGCTCGAACAAGCCCAAGCGCGTCTCGTGAGATCGGAACGCCTCGCCTCTGTCGGACGACTCGCGGCAGGTTTGGCGCACGAGATCGGCAATCCCATCGCAGCGATTCTGGGCTTCGAAGAACTGCTGCTCGCAGGAGGGCTCGACGAAGCGGATCAGAAGGATTTCCTCGAGCGCATGAAACGCGAGACAGAGCGCATTCATCGCATCTTGCGCGACTTGCTCGACTTCGCTCGACCCGCCACGAACACCCAACGCGCGGATGCGGTCACCGCACCTGGATCCATCCCCAACGCGCTCAACACTGCACGAGCATTGCTTGGACCTCAAAAGGCTTTGCGCGATGTCGACATGCATCTCGATGTGGAAGAAGACTTGCCTCTGGTCACGCTGTCCGACGAACACCTCGTCCAAGTGCTGCTGAACTTGTTGCTCAACGCGGCAGACGCTGTGCCTCCGCAACAAGGGCGCATCGATGTGCGGGCAAGGCGAACGGAGCAAGGTGTACGGATCGAAGTCGAAGACAACGGTTCGGGGATTGCTGCCGAGATACGGGATCGACTGTTCGAGCCGTTCACGACCACGAAAGAAGTGGGCAAAGGAACGGGCCTGGGGCTCGCAGTTTGTCGTGGACTACTTGAAGGTGTCGGCGGTTCGATCAGCGCGGAAGACGGTGCGGTAGGCGCGCGGTTTGTCTTTACGCTTCCGACGGCGCCAAAAGCGACGTGACGGTGACGCCGACGAGGTTTTTCCGGTCCATCGCTTCGAGGATTTTCGGCAAGGCTTCGATGCTGGCTGGTGTGCGATCGTCTCGTTCAGCAGCGTCGTGAAGAAGCACGATGGCGCCATCTTCGAGGTTTGGAATGACGCGCTCTGCAACACGGTTCGGATCTGCTGATGCGACTCCATCGAGAGCGCGAACGGACCAACCCACGACGGTGAGATCGAGTTCGTCGATGACTTTGGCGATGCGTGGATTCGTATGCCCGATCGGGGGACGAAAGAGCGCCGGCCGTGAGCCAGTAATCTTTTCAATACAAACGATTGCGCGTTCAACGTCTTGTTGAACGGCACGTTTGGAGAGCAGAGCAAATGCGCGGTTGTGCGTGTAGCTGTGCGAGCCGATCAAGTGACCGCGTTTGACGATGTCGCGCACGATGTCGGGGTGCGCTTCGGCCTTGTAACCAATGATGAAAAACGTCGCTTTCACGCCAGCTTCGTCGAGCATGTCGAGGATCATCGGTGTGTGGATCGGACACGGTCCATCATCGAACGTGAGCGCCACGCCGCGAGCGTCATCGGGGCCATGACAAACGGCATCCACGAACATTTGGAGCCGTAGGAAAAACACGCCCACGAGGAGCAACGTGACATAGGCGTGAAGCGCGACGAGCGTGATCCACGTCGGTACCGGTCCGATGAACAGCGAACGGGCCACGAGGGCGAGAGCGCCGATGGTGGCCATGTAAAACAGAATCCGCGCGACGGGCACGTTCTACTTTTTCGCCTTTTTGTCGTTCACCGAGAGATCTTCGTCTTCATCGAGGCCGAGATCTTCTTCGGCTTTAGGCGTCGCTACGCGCTGTTTCGTCGGGGCTTTTCCGGACGAACTCGCTTCATTGTCCGACTTGGCAGCGGCTTCCGGATCCGGCGTGTTGTCGGCGTCGTAGAAACCACCGAGCACGGCGGCAATCAGCGCCAATCCGGTGACGGGAAACGTGCCCAACGTTTGAGGATCTTTGGTCATCACGCCAAACGCTGCGGGCACCGCGTCGGCCAGGGGCAACTGAAGTTTTCTCAGTCCAAACATCAAGCCGGCCCCGAGAAGGGCTCCAACGAAGGCTTTCATGCCAGCTTCGATTTTCGCGTCTTTCGCCCAAATCGGTTTTCCCGCGATGAGCCCCACGAAAATCCCGGTGATCGCGGCGGCAATGTAGGCCAGGAACGCCCATCCCCCGACGAACAGCCCCATCCCGAGCTTGACCAGTGCAAACCCCAAGAGCCCGCCTACGACGAGGCCTTTCAGAATCCCGACGATCAGGCGTGCAAACATCGTTCTGATTCTTGGCACGGCCGCCAGCCCCGTTCAACATGCGCCCCGCGCGTGAACTTCATCAGCATCGAGTACGCGGTTTTTTTCGCCGTCGCGTTTGTCGGATCGTGGTCCCTTGCGGAACTTCCGCGGTCGGTCGCGTCTGGTCGCGTGCGTCAATTGGCGATGTGGATGCGGCTCATCTTCCTCTTGGTGATGAGTTACGGGTTCTACGCCGCTTGGAATTGGCGTTATTTGCCGCTGATTTTTGGATCGTCGACGGTCGATTTTTATCTGGCTCGGGCCATCGCCAAAGAATCGAATCCGTTGCTACGCAAACGATTGTTGGCGATTACCGTCGTTCTCAACCTGGGTTTCCTGGGGTTTTTCAAGTACTGGAATTTCGCCGTCGAGAACGTGCAAGTCGTATCGGCATGGATTCAAGGAACGCCCGTATCGACGAAAGAAACGCTGCGCGTCCTTCTGCCTCCTGTGGGCATTTCGTTCTTCACGTTCGAATCGATGAGTTACGTGATCGATGTGTATCGGGGCGATTTGCCCGCGCATCGCAGCTATTTCCGTTACCTGCTGTTCGTCGCGTTCTTCCCGCACTTGGTTGCTGGTCCCATCGTTCGTCCGCGTGACTTGCTTCCGCAATTCGAATCGATGCCGACGCTCACACGTGAGTCCGGAAGCGAAGGTTTGTTCCTGATTGCGCTTGGTTTGGTGAAGAAGGTGGTTTTTGCGGACCAACTCGCGATTCATCTTGTCGATCGCGTTTTCGAGCGTCCGGAAAACTTCTCGGGCCTCGAAGTGCTGATGGGTGTCTACGCGTACGCGGTGCAGATCTACTGCGACTTCTCCGGTTACACGGACATCGCGATTGGTTCGGCGCTTTTGCTTGGCGTGCGTTTTCCCCCGAACTTCAACGCGCCGTACATCGCGACAAACTTGGCGGATTTTTGGCGCCGTTGGCACATCTCGTTGTCCACGTGGTTACGCGACTATCTCTACATTCCGCTCGGAGGAAATCGCGGTTCGAACCTGGCGACGTACCGCAACTTGATGCTCACGATGTTGCTCGGGGGGTTGTGGCACGGAGCGTCTTGGACGTTTGTTTTTTGGGGTTTCTTGCATGGAGCGGGATTGGCGGTGACGCGAGCGTTCGAACGTTGGAGCAGCAAGAGAAAGAGCGGGCCGATCATGTCCATGCCGCTCAGCGTTTTTCTGACGTTTCACTACGTTTGTCTGGCGTGGATATTCTTTCGAGCACCAACGTTTGGCAGCGCAATGCGCGTCATTCGACAGATTGGGACACTCACGACGTTCCATCCCAACCTTCCACCGATCATCGTGTCGTTGCTGGTGTTCGCGATGATCACGCACTTTTTGCCGAGACCGATGTACGAAGCCGCAAGAGCTCGCTTCACGCAACTACCGGCGCCGATGCAAGGTGCCATGTTGTTTGTGGTGGCGATTGTGCTGCATGAAGCATCGGGAGTCGCCGCGGTGCCTTTCGTGTATTTTCAGTTCTGAACCATGCGCGACAAACGCCTGCTCGCCTTCGTGTCGTTCTCGCTCCTTGGAGGTTGTCTTTTGACGCAACAACCAGCCGAGCCACTCGTGCGCGTGCATGCGACGAAGGACCTCGACTGTCCGAATAGCGACATTCGTGTGAAGGAAGAATGGGGCGGGAAGTACAAGGCCGTGGGGTGTGGAAGAAAGGCGTATTATCGAACCGCTTGCGACGGTTTGCAGTGCGTCGTTCACGGCGAGGGAGAAGAGTTTGTCCCTTGGAAGGATCGACCGGATCCCACCGATCGTACGGCTCGGTAAGAATGCGCTGCGAGCGCGCGATAGGAAGCATGCATGAGTGAAACGACGGCCCGCGTGAAGGAAGAAGCCGCGTCGAAAAAGACGCCGAGCGAAGAGCCTCCGCGTAAGAAGCGCAAGAAGAAGAAAGTCACGGCGCGCGAAGGAGTGCCGACGTTCGCGCAGCGATATCCGGAAGACGAAGCACTCGATGCGTTGCTTCGTTTCTTCGATCGCGGCAACTACGCGGCGGTCCGTGAAGGCGCAGAGAAGCTTCTCAAGAGCGATGCGAAACCCGCGGTCAAACAAGCTGCCGAAGACTTGTTGCGACGTCTCGAACCCGATCCGCTTGCGCGTTACTTGATGGGCACAGCAACGCTGTTGCTCGTTTTCTTTTCACTTTGGTACTTCACGCATCGGCTGGGACCGTGAAGCGCCCGCTGTTTCCGTTGGTTTGTCTTGCCGCACTTGGCATCGTGGCGTGTGGAGAAACGCCAGCAGCGACAAACTCACCTCATGGTGCATCTGTTTCAGCTTCGTCGGGGTTGCCGATCGAACGTTATTTTCCGATCGTTCACGATCATTTGTGGACATACGATTCGCAAAACGACGAAGGAACATCGAGTTCGTTTCTCGTGCGTGCGCGACGTGTGCGAGCGGAAGAAGGCGAATTGATCACGCCTCGAGGATCGAAACGATTTGCGTTCATGTCCGAGGGTGTTGGGGTGACGGATCGCGCAGCGTTCGTGTTGAAGCTGCCTCTCGTGGTCGGAACGACGTGGCGCGGCGAGCACGGAGGAATTTCCCGTATCGAAACGGTAGGTGCGGTGGTGAACGTCACCGCGGGTCGATTTACGGAGTGTGTGGTGACGATCGAAGAGCGCGGTGGTGATGTTCGCGCGACGTACACCACAACGTTTTGCCCAGACGTTGGTGTGGTTCTTCTCGAAGTCGAAAGCGGGTTGCAACACGAACGCGCGGAACTTCGGAGTTACGGTCCGCCCGTGGTTCTTGGTCCACCCGGCACGACGTTGATCCAGCCTTGAAACGTTACGGAACGACGCACTCGACGTTGATGACTCGTGCTTCCGTTTTTATGCGCGGGCAGTAGACTGCGCTCGAACATGCGCAACTACTGGGACTACATCAAGACCGAGGAACTGCTGTCGTTGCAAGGCGGCTTTGACAACGACGAGAGCGCGCTCTCGAACGACGAGGTTGTCTTCGTTGTTGTGCATCAGGTGTATGAGCTTTGGTTCAAGCTCGTGTTGCGGGAACTCGAAACGGCGCGAAATGTGTTCCGGCAAAACCCTGTCCCGGACATTCAGTTGGCCAATGCGGCGCGATCTTTAAGGCGCGTGGTTTCGCTCTTCGAACAGGCGATTCCGCATTTTCGCGTCATGGAAACATTGACGACGCGCGACTATTTGGGATTCCGAGATCGATTGATTCCGGCGAGTGGATTTCAATCGGCGCAACTCAGGGAAATCGAGGTTTTGTTGGGCCTCGAGGACAGCATGCGTTTGCCGATGGGTCGTGAAGGCAGTTTCATGAAGGCATTGGAATCGTCGGACGGTACGCCGTCGCCTTCTTTGGCACGAGTGAAAAAGCGCATGGAAAGCGGCCCAAGCTTGAAAGAGCTTTTGTACGAGTGGTTGAGCCGCACGCCGATTGATGGTCCCGCTACGCAAGAATCGGCGGAACGTTTTTCCCGGTCATTCATTCGCGCGCACGAAGAAGAAATCAAAAATCGCATCGAATTGGCGAAGCAAAACGCGCTGACCCCGGATGACATCATGCGCCTCGAGGAACGATATCGCGCGGAAATTCATTTTGCCGAGAAGTTCCTTTTGGCGGAAGACGAACCTGGCCTTACCGACGAAACGAAAGCATTTCGACAACGCGTGCGCGCGGCGGCGGTGTTTTTGGAAAGTTATCGAGAATTGCCGCGATTGGCCTGGCCGCGCGAAGTCATCGATTTGGTGTTGGCGGTCGAGCAGCAAATGCTGATTTGGCGTCAACGGCATGCACGTATGGTCGAGCGGGTGATTGGAAGGCGCACGGGAACGGGTGGTTCGGCCGGCGTCGATTACCTGGACAAGACGGCATTGCAATATCGCATTTTTGGTGATTTCTGGGCCGTTCGTACCATTTTGCTGCGTAAACCGAGTGTGCCGGTCATCGAGCACGAAGACGCATACGGGTTCAAAGTCGAGGATTGACGTGGGCAAACGAATTCTGGAGAGCTTCGTCCGCATCGATGCACGATCGCTCGGTCTTTTTCGCATTGTCATGGCCCTCGTGCTGCTCGGCGATTTGTTCCGGCGGTGGACATGGCTACGCGTCTTTTATTCGAATGACGGGGTACTCCCGAACCACAACCACATCTTCAATTTACGGGACAAGGCGCAGGTATGGAGCATTCTCCATGCCTTTTCGTCGCCGGGAGAAAACTTCTTCGCATTTTCGCTGATTCTCTTCGTCTACCTCGGATTTCTCTTCGGATACAAAACGCGCGTATTTCATGCGCTGTCGCTAGTATCTCTCGTGAGTCTCGGTTCGCGAAATATTTTGCTGGAAAACCAAGGCAATTACGCAGCCACGGCGCTCGTGTTTTTTACGCTCTTCTTGCCGCTTGGAAGCCGTTATTCGGTGGACGAGTGTTTGGCGTCGATTGATTTGCAGAGTGAGAAAAAAGCAGCCGATCTGAATGATCGCAAAGTGCCGAGCGAAGCGGAAATTGCAGCCGAAAGATTGCCTGGTTGGTCACCCATGTCGCTTGCGGCATTGGCAGTGACTTTGCAAATTGGCCTCATTTTGCTTTCGTCTGCCTATTGGCATCGTGTGGACACGTGGAAAGCAGGCGAAGGTCTTTATCGAGCCTTGTTTGTCGAGCGCTGGGTGAGCGATCTTGGTGCGTCGATGCGAACGGCGCCGATGGGTTTATTGCGTGGCCTTTCGTTTTTGATGGTCGCAGCTGAATGGGCGGTGCCAGCGCTGATTTTGATTCCCGTGGCGCGGAAAGTCACGCGAGGTCTGGCGACGGGGCTCCTTGCGGCGTATGCGCTCATTCTGGGATTGTTTTTCTCGCTCGGGCTTTATGGCTGGTCGCTTCTCGCTGCAGCCGCGTTGCTAATTCCGCGGGAAACCTGGGAAAGCTTCGAAGAAACGTTTTCGGCGAAAAAACAGCGAACGGTCATCTACGACGTCGATTGCGGAATTTGTTTGTGGATCGCGCGTCTCTGCAAGCGCCTCGACAAACGATCTTTGCTTGTTTTTCAGGGCAATGATGACCTCGAGCAATTGACGCGTCGAAAAGCGGATCGGTCGCTCGAACGTGTGGATATGCCTACGGACGTGAAAGCGGACGTGGTGCAAACGAGCGTCGTGGTGGTGGATGTATCGGGCAACGTATTTACGCGAAGTGCTGCGATTGCCGAAATTGTGCGCATTTTGCCATTTGGTTCGCCTGTCGCGGTGTTGATGCGTTTGCCCGGAATCGCGCAGCTTTTGAATGTCGTGTATGACGCAATTGCCAAACGACGTACACGGATTAGCGAGCTTTGCGGACTAAATGCTTGTGGAATTCCGGCGCCACAAACCGATGCGGATCATGAAGACGAGCCGGCGTTAACCGAAGCGCCGTCAGCGGTGCGCGGTTTTCGTGGTGTTACGGGATTCGTGCGGGAAGCGGCGGTTGCGGTGTTGTTTGTCGCGGCACTCGCTCAAGCGACGAAAGAGAATCCATTACCTTTTAAATTGCCGCAGGGCCCAAAGCTTTCGGCGATTGTTTCGTGGCCTCGGATGCTCGAACGTTGGAACGTGCTGGATGTGCCGACGGAAGATGGAGTGTTCGTGATTGACGGACAAACCAAAAAGGGTGCGAGCATCGATCTTTTGACGGGTCTCGAGCCGGCGGTACAAGCGGATGCGCTCAATTCGCGGAAGCTGGGTCAATTGTGGAATGACTACCTGGCGCGCGTGCAATTGCGCGAATACGAAACGTTTCAGCGAGCATTTCGCGATTACTTGGGCAAAGGCGGTCCGGTGCTCGAAGGAAAAACGGGCGACGATGGTCTCGCGGGTTTCGAGGGATATTGGTTGCGGTACAAGATTGCGGAGCCTGCCCAAACGCCCATGCGTGAAATGATTGGGCGTACGAAGGTGTTTTCGCATTCACGAGGGGGGAAACTGGGCATTGATCGAATGCCTCTCTTCAATGTCAACCCTGGACGCAAGCCGGAGTAGCGAATCGTGAGTGACGAGGCGCAAGCGGTGGAAGCGGAGGGCGAGGTCGCGACGACCGAGGCTCCGGAAAAGCCGCAAACGGAGCCGGCGCCTGCGCCAGCAACGAAACCGCCGCGATTCAAGGCCTTGCGGGAAGGATATGCGTGGTTCCGCGATCATTACATGACGGCGGATCCGCGCACGTTGGGTCTATTTCGATTGGTGCTGGGATTTTTGGTGACCGGCGATTGCTTGCGACATTGGTGGGAAGCTCGGATTTATTATTCGAATTCGGGCGTCCTTACGAACCATTATCATCTGTTTCGTCCGAGCAGCGGATTCAATTTTAGTTTGTTGCATGCATTTTCGACGATTGAAGAGGTTCATGTTGCATTTGCATTGATGACTTTATGCCAATTTTTGTTTTGGATTGGGTGGCACACGCGTATTTTTTCGGTGCTTTCTTGGATCATCGTCACGAGTATCGACAATCGACTGGTGATGGTGGAAAACGGCGGATATGTCGTCGTGAATTTGCTGGTGGGTTGGGCGATGTTCATGCCCACGGGGGATCGTTTTTCCGTGGATGCATTGCTGCGTTCGTTTCGTGAACGACGTGAGCGACAAGCGGCGGATTTGAATGCTACGCAAGCAAGTTTTGCCTGGCACACGAAGCCCTTTGTTTCGTTCATCAATGTCGTAGCAATTTTGAATATCGCCGTTGTTTATTATTTCAATGTCGTCAACAAATCGGGCGTGATTTGGCGCAATGGCGACACGGTGCATTACGTGATGCACCTCGACCGAATGGTCACGGGCATCGCGGTGTTTTTCCGGGAACACTTGCCGCTGCCGCTGATGCGCTTCGTCACGTGGTCGGTGCTCGTCGTCGAAGCGTTCATCATGGTGCTGATTCTGGTGCCCGAAGGTCGTCGCATCACGCGGCCGTTGGCGATGGCGTTGATGACAGGACTGCACGGTTCGTTTGGCGTGATGATGCGTCTCGGACCGTTTTCCTGGTTCATGATTTGCTGGAGTTTCTTGTTCCCGCAACCCGTGCACTGGGAGATCTTGAATCGTTGGTACACAAAACGATCGCGCGCATGGACGGTCGTCTACGATCGGAATTCTCCACTCGCCTTCTTCTTGTGTCGGCTCTTTGCGAGACTCGACAACTGCGAACGATTGACGTTCGCAGAGAGTGACGAAGGCCGATCGTCAGCGCCGCTGGTGACGGTACGTGATGCGCAAACGGGCCAAGAGATCCAGGATCACGCAGCACTTGTGGAGATCTTCCGGTCGTTGCCTGCGGGGCGATTTTTCTGGCCGGTCTGTCGCATCGTAACGTTTGGGCTCATAGGAATTTGGCTCGACTATCTCGTGCGTCAACGTGATGTCGTTTCGCGAGCGTTTGGTCTCGAGCGGCATGGCAACGACGTTGCACCAAGCGAGGCATCGCCGATCGTGATGCGAGTTGCCCGTGTTCGTGCGGGTCTACGCGAGGTTGTGATCGGGTGGTTTTTCTTGTGCGCCGTGAGTCAAACGATCCTCGAGAACAAGTCGGTGCCGAAGTTCTTGCAACACACGCAACCGTGGCCAATGCAAGTGACGATTGGGTACCCGCGGATGTACCAAGGGTGGGGTATGTTCGCGCCAAACCCCATCAGCGATGACGGTTCGGTGACGGTGGATGCGATCACGATGGATGGTCGACACATTGATCCGTTCACGGGAGAAGTGCCGGATCTCGACTTGTCGGATGCGCGTGGACTTGGACTCGGACAGATTCGGCAGGACTACTGGAATCGCATTCGATTCGATCGCAACAAGGTTTTTCGTCAGGGGCTGAAGGAATACTTGCAGCGTTGGCACGAAGAAACGGGACGTCCCGAAGACGAACTCGTGGCGTTCGATGTGTATTGGCTTCGGGATCAGTGTCCGTTGCCCGGACAAACCAAGCCGTACAAGCATGAAAAGATTGCGATTTTGACGTACCGCAAGCCTGGTTACCGCCCTCCGCCGGGGCAGCCGCCGTTGCCACCGGAGCCCAAAGTCGAGAGCGCTGGCAACTGAGCGTTTGTCGCGGGTCTTGTCGAGAAGAATGCTTTGCGCGTCGACGAATGGCGCGCGCGTAATGTTTCAAGCAGATGCGGCAAACCTGTTGCGGACGATGTGTATTCTAGAGCGGTTCTTCGTAGACGCGGAGCGGAGTTTGGGCGAGAAGTACAAGATGCCCTTGTAGGGCACACACTTGGTTTGCTTTGGTCGTTCGGCTTCTGAAATAGACAGTCGTGATTGCACATGAGGGTTCGCCAAGAGTTTTTTTCAGGTAAATGGATCGCAAGGGCGAGCTGAAGCGGTGAACGCGTGGAGGCATCGAGGAAGCGGGGTTTGGTTGCGCGGCGATGAGTTTCCCCAACGCAGATGACCTCGAAGTTTGGCTTGTGTCTCGTCTCGCCGATACACGCGGGATGGATGCGCGCGCGATTGATCCGCGGGAGCGATTTCACCGCTACGGGCTCGATTCGCTTGGTGCGATGCGTTTGCTTGCGGATTTGTCGCAGAAGTTGGGTCGCACGTTATCGCCAACGCTCGTGTGGGAACATCCGACACCGCGAGCGTTAGCGAAGCACTTGACAGAGGTTGCGCCTTCGACATCGCCGCGTTCGTCGATTCCGCCTCCACCGTCGCTCAAGACAAACGCGAACGAACCCATCGCGATCGTGGGCATGGCGTGTCGTTTTCCGAAAGCGCCGAGTGTCGAAGCGTATTGGCAGTTGTTGCGAGACGGTGTCGACGCAATCACGGAAGTGCCGCGCGAGCGTTGGGATGCGGCAGCGTTGTACGATCCAAACGGGTCTGCACCAGGCAAACTCAACACGCGTTGGGGTGGATTTTTGGATCGGGTGGATCAATTCGATCCGCAATTTTTCGGGATATCGCCGCGCGAAGCGGTGCAGATGGATCCGCAGCAGCGATTGGTGCTCGAACTTGCGTGGGAGGCACTCGAGGACGCGGGGATCGTACCGGCTTCGTTGCGTGACAGTCGCACGGGAGTGTTTGTCGGGGCGTTGTTCATGGACCACACGCTCTTGCAAGACCGCGCGGGATGGGAAGCGATCACATCGCACACGAGCACGGGTGGAGCGGCGTGCATCATTGCGAATCGCGTGTCGTACGCGCTTGGGTTGCAAGGTCCAAGCATGACGGTGGATACGGCATCGTCGTCATCGCTCGTTGCGGTGCATTTGGCGTGTCAGAGTTTGCGGCTGGGCGAATCGACCTTTGTGCTCGCCGGTGGCGTGAATTTGACGCTCATACCCGAGACGACGATGCGCGTGGGCAAACTCAATACGATGAGTTCGACGGGGCGTTGTCGAGCGTTCGATGCGCGGGGCGACGGTTATGTGCGTGGTGAAGGGGCTGGGATTGTAGCGCTCAAGCGGCTTGCGGATGCGCTTCGCGATGGAGATCGCATTTACGCCATCATTCGCGGAAGTGCCGTCAACAACGATGGCGCAAGCAATGGTTTAACTGCGCCAAACCCGAAAGCGCAAGAAGGCGTCCTTGTCGACGCTTATCACACAGCCGGGATTATGCCCGCTGATGTTGATTACGTTGAAGCGCACGGCACCGGAACACCGCTCGGCGATCCCATCGAAGCGAAATCGCTCGGCACGGTATTGGGTTCGGACTTGCAAAGGGACCGAAAACTTCTCATTGGTTCCGTCAAGACCAACATTGGGCATCTGGAAGCAGCGGCAGGGATTGCGGGATTGATGAAAGTGGCGCTGGCCATGCACCACGAGATCATTCCGAAGAACTTGCACTTCGACGAACCGAATCCGAATATCGATTTCGACGGGTTGGGATTGCAAGTCGTCACAGAGCAACAACCTTGGCCGGCGCACGAGAATCAACCCGTTCGCGCGGGAGTCAGTTCCTTTGGATATGGTGGAACGAACGCGCATGCAGTTTTGGAGAGCATGCCCAAGGCGACGACGTGTTTGGCGTTGATGGAGGGCGAATCGGAAGCCGGGCTCGATGTTGCTCTCGAATCGACACTCGAGCGAATACGGTCCCATGATTTCAACAACGCGCGCATTCTATTTGGTTCGGATCAGGGTACGGGGCAACGTATTGCAGTTGTCGCCAGCAGTTTGCATGGTCTTGCTCAACGGCTCGATGAAGTAAAAATTGGCGCCGATGGCCGAGGTATTTTTCGGGGAGATGCAAATCCCCGTCGACGTTTGGTGTGGGTTTTTTCGGGCCAAGGTTCGCAATGGACGGGTATGGGCCGAATGTTGGTCCACGACGAACCCATTTTTCGCGCCGCGCTGATTCGATGCAATCGCGAGCTTCAGCCGCTCTTGGGTTGGTCGGTGCTGGATGAATTCGTTGCGGGTTGTCCGCGAGCAACGACGGATCGCATTGACATCACCTGGCCGGTGCTTTTTGCCTACCAAGTATCCCTGGCTGTTTTGCTCCAAAAGTGGGGTATTGAGCCGGCGGCGGTCGTGGGGCATAGCATTGGCGAAGTTTCGGCAGCGCATGTAGCCGGCGCATTGAGCTTACGGGACGCGGCTCGAGTGATAGCGGCGCAATCGAGGCTCGTGCAGAAATCCGCGGGCAAGGGCATGATGTTGCTAGCGGCTGTGGGATGGGCCGAGGCGCTGACGATTTCTGCGAATTCAGCGGGCAAAGTTCATTGCGCAATTTCGGCAAGTCCCAAAACGACTGTGTTTTCCGGCGATGCGACAGCCATAACGTCACTTGCGGCGTCTTTGCAGGCGCGCGGGGTCTTCACGAAACCCATCCAAACCAGCGTGGCGGTGCACGGTCCGCAAGTCGATTATTTGCGACAAGAATTGCCTCGCCATTTGCTTGATTTTCGACCAAGCGCCGCACAGGTGCCGATCATTTCGAGCATCTTGGGCAACGTGATTCAAGGGGAAACCCTCGACGCGGATTATTGGTCGCGACAATTGCGAGAACCCGTCCGCTTCGCAAGCTCGATTCAGCATGTGCTAGACCAAGGATTGGCCGCATTTCTGGAAATCGCTCCCCATCCGATCGTCAAAGAATCGATTGAGGAGTGCATTGCACACAGCGGCAAAGAGCCCGGCGCTGTGGCAATCGCGACGAGCTGGCGGGGCGAGGACGAAGCGCGCGCGATTCGTGAGGCTGTCGGGACGTTGTTTACCCAAGGGGTCGATATTCGGCCGCGAGCCGATTTCGATGATGATTCACCAGACGGCTACATTCACCTCGTGCCCATTTCGGGTCAGATTGATTTGGCCATGCGCCATTCGGCCAAGAATTTGGCTGATTTCATGGAGCGTCATTCCGAGGTAGCGTTGCGCGATATTTGTTACATATCAAGCGTTCGACGCACGCACCATCGGGCTCGCGCCGTGGTGACGGGTCGTTCCCGAGAACAAGTCGTCGACGGTTTGCGGGCCGTTGCGGAGCGGAGAGAGCATTCATCAATCCGCACAGGAACGGCACCCGTCGGAGGTCAACCGGGGCTGGTATTTGTTTTTCCTGGCCAGGGTTCTCAATGGGTGGGCATGGGGCGCTCACTTTTTTCGGAAAAGAACGTATTCCGAGAAATGGTCGTTGCTTGTGATGCAATCATACAGCGAGAGTCTGAATTTTCTGTTATTGAAGAGTTATTTGCCGACGAGGTGAATTCGCAGTTGTCGCGAATCGACGTTGCACAACCAACGCTTTTCACCATTGAAGTGGCGCTTGCGGCTTTGTGGCGTTCCTGGGGAATCGAACCAGATTGCGTCATTGGCCATAGCATGGGTGAAATTGCGGCTGCCTATGTTGCTGGGATTTTGTCACTGGAAGACGCCGTCCGGATTATTTGTCGCCGTAGCAGATTGTTGAAGCGCATTGCGGGCATGGGAGCAATGGCCAGTGTGGAACTTTCGTTGGCCGAAACGGAACGATTGCTGAGTCCATATTCGGGCAAGTTGAGCGTCGCAGTGAGCAACGGGCCGCGAACAACGGTCATTTCGGGCGATCCTGCGGCATTGGATGATGTCCTTACAAAGCTTTCTGAACGTGAGATTTTCATTCGTCGGGTCAACGTCGATGTGGCATCGCACAGTCCACAAGTTGACTCTCTTCTGCCTGATTTATCCATGGCATTGGAAGGATTACAACCACGCCCGGCGAACATGAAAATGCGTTCGACCGTGACGAGTGAGCTTGTGTTTGGCGCAGAGCTAGACGGCTCGTATTGGCTGAAGAATCTTCGCGAGCCCGTTCTTTTTGGGCGAGCCATTGCTCAGACCATTGGCGATGGACAAACGCTTTTCCTCGAAATAAGTCCGCATCCAATTCTCCTGCACTCCATTGAAGATACGCTTCGGGAGACGTCCAAAGACGGAG
>JBGAOI010001199.1:0-2345 GCA_044221885.1 Polyangium sp. (in: bacteria) | reverse complement strand
CATGCCCCGTTGAACACGCCGGAGGATCGGTGCAATACCCGTTCGTGCATTGACTCTTCGGTCCGATTGTCAAGACGCACTCGTCGTTGTTCTTGCACGCTTCCTGCGCGATGTTGCCGAGCGAGCAGCCGGGCATCGCCCCGAAGAACGCAACCACGGCGAGCGCCAAAAGAGCCGAGAATTTTCGTCCAGTGCGCACTGAACGGCCGGGACAAACAGGTTTGTCAAGCATGGTAGAAGGGGCCTGTCCGCAAAAGGAACAGGCTCGTTGATCGTATCATCGATGCCGAAAAAACGGGCGCCTTAGTGCAGGACCGCGTCGACCCCTTCATGCAAATCGATCGCTGCTCCTCCAGGGCGACGACGCAGCGCAATGAGCGATGACGGCGGACATCCCAGCGCAACGTCCGTGGAACTCGTCGTGATGATCCACTGCACGCGCGGAAGGGCTCGATGAAGGCGGGACACAAGGGCGCGCTGACGAAACAGAGGCTGCTCGCTCTCAACGTCGTCGAGAAGCACAACACCTTCGCTTTCCCGAGGATCGCGATCGGCCCATGCCGCTGCCAATGCTCGAGTCACGAGCGCTCCAAATGCGATCACATGCCGAAGACTTCGTGGAAGGTCGTCAAATTCGACGCGACGTTCTTCGGGGTCTCGAAACACGGGCTCGAGACGCACAGGATCGATACCCAAAAAAGCGTATCCGTCAGCCTCGATCAATTCGGTCAGCACTGCACGCAACGCTCGTTCGAGGCGCGGCAGTTCGGATCGCGGGCCCCCCGATCCTTCGCGACTCAACGCCGAAGCGATGCAGGCATATGACAAAATTTGCTTGGTTTCTCGGGCCAAATCGGTGCGCGTCGCGTCGTCGAAATTCGCTGTCGAACGCACATCGTAACGCAACAACGTCCGCTCCGGTGACGTGAGCATCACGGCCGTACGCGAGAACCAACGCGAGCCCGAGATCGGGACCACGACAAACCCATGTTCGCCCGCCCGGCGATCGAAGAGTGTTTGTTCGCGACGCCGCATGAGCCCTTCGTCATCGCGTTCATCGAGACGCGCGTTGGGACTGGCCACTTTCAGCGGATGAGGGCGGTTCGGATCGTCATCACCAAGGAGCCATTCCGCTACGACAAACGGCGGACCGTCGGCTGACGCGTCCACTTTCCATGGCTGATGTTGCGCCACGGCATGCCCCGGTCGAGTCGAAGCAATCGCCGAAAGAATGGTTGTCTTGCCAATGCCTTCGGTCCCAAAGAGGACGACGAACGGCTTCGGGACGCCATCGTCATCGCACAAAGGGATCTTCAAGTCCGCAAATGGACCCAGAGATACGAGGCGTATGCTTGCAAGCAACACGACGACGTGACTGTATCACAAGCAGTCGTGAGACGACTCGCTTCAACACGCCGTCGTGCGCATGTGCGTCAGAACGAACCGCGGAAAACGATGCCCGCTGTGTCTCGTCCGATCCAGGGAACGACACGTGCGGCCGTTGCTGGGTCCTTCTTTGGTGCGGAAGCGAATCCGTAAATCGCGGCCCCCAAACAGGCCGCTCCAACGACTCCCGATGCGACGGTCAAACCAAGCGCTTGGTTCCAATGGGATTGCAGAGCCTTGGCTTCTTCCGTCGTATACGTCGCGTTGCATTGATCGTTCGGACAATCGCGATCCACGCGTTCTTTCGTATCGGCGAAGTCGAGCCCAAAATAAACGGCGCCTACGGCTCCAACAACGCCCACGCCTCCAACGATCCACGTCCATGTCGGAATGCTTCGTCCGGGGGATGGTTTGTCCTGGCTTCCGGTTGCCGACATGTCGATCTCGACGGGGACCGTTTGTCCTTCTTTCACGGACACGGTGCGCGTTGCGTCGGGCATGTTCGGCGCTGACGCCACGACCGTGTGATCGCCCGGATTGACACGAAATGGTAGCGAGAGCGCAGCGGCAGGAACTTCATCGGCATCCACGACGACGCGGGCGCTGGTTCCAGAGGGCAAACCCGACACGGAAATAACCAACGACGGGATTCGTTTTTCCAGGTCTTGCGCCAGCTTGTTGGCTTCTGTTTGCGCTTCCGAGAACGCAGCGTTGTTCCCCGAGTTGTCAAAACGAACGACTTCGAGCGCCGTCTCCCGTGCCTCGACCAGTCGCTGCATCGCGTCCTTGACCTTCGCGAGTTCGAGGCCGGTCGTCGGTACACCCATGATCGAATGAGCGCCTTCGCAAGACTTCAACGCCCCTTCGAGGTCTTTCTTTCCAAACTTGGCCCGACAATCAACCAGGAGCGTACGCGCCGTGTCTTTCGCTGCAGCTGAAGGCTGCTTCGGCTGCGCGTG
>JBGAOI010001198.1:0-2346 GCA_044221885.1 Polyangium sp. (in: bacteria) | reverse complement strand
GATGCTCAAGCCTTGGCCAAGAATTCCCCGGCAATAAAATGGCTCAAGGCGACGCGGATACCAACCATCGGAACGTTTGGCCCGGCATTACCTCCAAAATCGGGAACCATCAAAGAAAAGGACACCCACAAGCGTTTGACCATTTGGCGAAATGATTCGAAGCAAGCCCGAACCTGGATCGAATCTGCCAAAAAGGAATGTGCGAAGGGAAAACCCGCCGCGGCATTGACCTATGGCTTGGATCTGCTGTGGGTGGACGCGGACGAGCATCGCAAAGAAGGCGAAGAATTGTTGCTCATGGCGTACGAAAAACTCGGACGACACGCATTCGCGGAAATCGTCAAACTTCATTTTGCGTTTCGGGATTTGTCGAGCGTCGGCGTATTCTTGAGCGAAGGCGAAGAGGAAGACGCTGCCGAAGCAACCACCTAATCGCATAAGCTAGGCGCCGATGGGTGCGTCCTGCTCATGTTGGTCAGGACGCACCTAGTGACGCTACCGTTCATTGCACGATGATTTGCAATCCGTACGAGCTGGGATATTTGGCCAAACTGCCACCTTTGACGCGCACGTAGTAGTTGCCGGCCGCAGGATTGGTCACCAGAGCCGAACCACAATTGCCGACGATATCATCACCAGATGCCAACACGGTGGTCCCGTTGGACGCCAAGATCTCCACGACGGTATCGAGCGTTTTTGCCGCACATGCGCCGGTGCCCTGATCGGTCGTTGTTGCCGTCAAGGACGCAGCCATGGATGGAAGATTAACCAGCACGACGTCGACATCACCCGCAGGATTGAGCACGGCATTCCACGGCATAACAAACGAGTTTGCCGAGGCCGACGTGCCATTGCTTTCGGTTTCAGTGATTTCTACTTTGCACGTCGCACTGCAACCATCATTCGACATGGTATTGCCGTCGTCGCATTCTTCGCCTGGCGTCAAGTCTAGATCGCCGCAAACGTTTGGGATTTGATCGATCTTGAGCTGGTAGATGAAACTAGGCATTCCCGATTTCGGCGCCGCGGCTACGCGCACGAAATAATTGCCCATGGGAAGCAGAGCGGCAACGGCGCGGGAGCAATACCCTTCGCCCGCGTCGTCATCGCTTGCCAACACGGTTGTACCGTCCGTCGCCAAAATATCCACGAGTGTGTCGATTTCATTCTTTGCACAACCGCCATCACCAACATCGAGCGTCTTGACGATGACGCTCGCATTCGGTGTGGTCACCGGAAAGGCAATGAAATCAACGTCACCCGTTGTCACCTTGGCCAGGTAAAACGGGTTCGTCACGTACGGATTGGCCTCGGGAAACGTGTTGTTCGGTTCGACTTCGCTCGATTCGATGGTGCAGCCTGGTGTGCAACCATCGCCAATGTCCTGGTTTCCGTCGTCGCATTCTTCGGCCGCATTGATGATGGCGTCGCCGCAGAACGGTTCTGGAGGCATTCCGCCAGTTCCGCCCATGCCTCCGGTATTTCCACCGCTGCCGCCGCCCATACCGCCCGTGCCTCCAGCGCCAGCGGATCCTGTGGACGAACCGGACGAGGAACTGGCAGCGCTCGACGTTGGTTGACGGGGCGGAGGTCGGTCATCGTCTTGGCATCCAACGAATGCCAAGACGATGGCCCCGAGCGCGAACACGCAATGGTTTGTCATTCCGAAGGCGGACATGAATACGTCAGCTCCCATCCATTGACTTTGGCAGCAGCACTCTTGTCCATGGCCGGATTGATGGTCACAGACAATTCAAGATAGGACTTGCGGGCATCAACCGGGCCAAACGACGTGTACAGGTTGACGGGACAAGGCGCGGGGCCGGACATCAAGCATACTTGCGTATCTGTCGGTGTGGAACGCGATGTCGCCAGGGTGGTGTAAGTGGCCGCGGGCAAACCGGCAACCGTGTCCGACGTTCGCGCTTTCCAGACGACATTCGAATTGGCTGGCGTAAGCGTCTCGTACGAGAAGTACGACCATTGCGTTTTCGTACCTTGCGGACAATCCGAATAGTATTGGTACGTAAACGTCACGGGTTCGTAGTTTCCGGGGCAGCCGAGATCCACTTCGACTTTCGTACCGGAATCATTCAGCACGGCGGTGCACGTGGTCGGACACAATTTGATTTGTGTCGGCGCGGCCGGATTGTCGTAATACCAGCCCGAACCGCATTGCGCAGCAGAACCGACGTTGTTGAGAACAATCGGCATGCCAACCGTTGGCGTCAACGTGATTTTTGCAGCGCCGGGATCGTAAACGCCACCATCGGGAACGACGAAGTCGCACGAAATCGTATTGCCCTTGGCTTGCACGAGCGCCGCCAGAAGTTCGTATTCGACGTT
>JBGAOI010001197.1:0-2347 GCA_044221885.1 Polyangium sp. (in: bacteria) | reverse complement strand
CCCGCGTCACCCACCGGCAAACTGACGTCCGGGACAAACACGGCTCAAGTCGCGTTGGCCATGGACGCGTTCCTTGGCGCGCAGCTCATCGACCTTCCGTTCTTCAATTGGTCGATCGCTAGTTTTACCAAGGGCGACATGCTCACGACCGGCGGCATCATCGTTTTGGAAGGGAACAACGTCGTTCTCAACTACCCCATCAACGGGTTTTTCTCGGCCACATCCGTTGGCGCCGGTGAACCAGTGGGACGACTCATCTATTCGGGTTTGTCTCCCATCTACAAGAACGCGAGCAACAAGAACGCCCTGTACGCGGCCGATGGCTGCGGCATGGTCGGGACAAACGCGGCTCTCATCTCGAGTGCCAACGGAGCTCCTGACTGCGCCGATACGGTCACGATCGATGCCTTCGGCGATTACTCGGGACCCGTCACGTCCGACAAGATGGGCAACGTGTTCGCTGTGATGTCTTCGATGGCTGGTGACCAAGAAGCTCGTGGGTACGCTGCCGACACTGTCAAGCGTGGAGCGGGCCCGACGGTCGGAACGTCTATGTTCAAACTTCCCGGCTTTGCCGGCTCGCTCGCCGCTGTGGCGCCGGATGCTGGAGGCACGGGTGTTGTTGTGTTCCAGCCTCAAGAATACGACGCGATGGCCATGAAGTCCGTGGGCAAAGACGCTGTTGCTCAGCGATTCAAAGTCGACGGGACGGCAATTGCAAACGAAGGGGTCGCTGGCCCATTCATGACCGCGACACAAGCGGGCGAAGTGTTCAACTTCATCAACGACGACCAGGATCGCATCTGGATCGCTGCCAAGCGCGGCACCGCCTATGTGATGCTCGTCGTTGCTCGCAAGAACTGAGTGACGGGCGCCACGAAGTCTCGCGTCGACTGCACCAAATCCCTCGAGCCTACACCCGGAAAAACCTCACGCGAAACCACCTTCGAGCGTGAGGCACGAAATCTCTGTTCAGGTTAATTGACACCTGCCCTCGCGATCGGCAGACTTTTTATCGAGCTTCGAGCACACCGTGGTGGGGGTCGATGCTCATCGTGCGTTCCGAATTCGATCGGTCAGGTTCCCGATATGTCCGAATTGGCCGAAAATCAGCTCGATCCGAGTGACGATCCGAAGGGTGGCGCGAATCAGCCCGACCCTCTCATTGGCAAGACTGTCGATGGTCGTTTCAAGATCATCGGTGTCATCGCCCGCGGAGGCATGGGAAAGGTTTATCGCGCCGAACAAGCCCCGCTCGGCCGTATTTGTGCGCTCAAAGTTTTGAGCCCCAAGTATGAAGGCGACCAAGATCCCGAGTTTCACAGGCGCTTTTTCCTCGAAGCGTCCATCGCCGCCAAACTGTCCCACCCGAACACCGTCACCGTGTTCGATTACGGGCAAAGCGACGAGATTTATTACATCGCGATGGAGTTTGTCGACGGCAAGACTCTCCATCGTGTTCTGCGCCAAGAGGGACCTTTCAGCGAAGCGCGCACGTGTCACATCGCGCGGCAAATTTGCCGCTCTTTGCGCGAAGCCCACGGCATCGGCGTCGTCCATCGCGACCTCAAGCCCGGCAACGTTTTGCTCGCCCAACACGGCGACGAAGCCGACAACGTCAAGGTTCTCGACTTCGGCCTCGTCAAAGACGTGTCGGCCGAGGCGGAAGAGTTGACGCAACAAGGCTTGTTCATGGGTTCGCCCAAGTACATGGCCCCCGAGCAAATCGTCGGCGCGGAAGTGTCCGCCAGGACCGACATCTACTCGCTTGGCGTCATGTTGTACGAGATGCTTTGCGGCAAAGTTCCATTCGACAAAGGGCCCGGCGTTGGAACGCTGATGTCGCATGTGAACGATGCCCCTCCGCCGATGGAGAAGTACAATCCAAACCTTGCGATCTCGGAAGAAATGGCTGGGATCGTCTACAAGTGCCTTGAAAAAGATCCGCAGAATCGCTTTGCGAGCATGGACGAACTGCTCACGGCGCTGAAGCGTTGTGGTGGTGGCGTCGACGAACTCGCCATGACGGGCACGTACACATCCGGAGCGTATCCATCACGTCGACCATCGAGCGGCGATGGCTCGGATTCGATGGCTCCGAATCGACGACCTTCGGGAATTCCATCGATGAGTGACACGGGACCGTCGGGTTCTCTTTCGCTCTCGGGATCACGCCCTGCAGCGCTTGGGTTTAGCGGGCCAAACACCGTTCCGGATCCTCTCGCGGCATCCCAAGCCTTGGCGGCGGCATCACCTGGTGGTGACAAGAAACGTTTTGTGGCGATCGTTGGCGTCTTGGTGCTGGGGTTTGCCGGCGTAATCTTCACGTTGAATCAATCGCGCAGTA
>JBGAOI010001196.1:0-2348 GCA_044221885.1 Polyangium sp. (in: bacteria) | reverse complement strand
CAGCGATCGCTTCCGTCCAGCGTGATGGCGCGGGCACGCCATCCGGCACGAGCGAACGAAAACGAAGCGAGACGCGTTCGATGTGCCGTTCGAGATCCGCTTGAAAGGCTTCTGTCCCGGAAAAACCCAACACCCGCGCCAAACGCGAAGAGGCTTCTTCGTCCGCGGGCCACGTATGCGTCTGTTGTCCCGTGGCAAACTGCACGGCGTGTTCGGCTCGGCGAAACGTCAAATACGCCTCGGCAATTTCTCGAGCTTCGCGGTCGGTCACGAGGCCCGCACCACGCAATCGACGCAGTCCATCGAGCGTTCCCCGCGCCCGCAACCTTGCTTCACGACCTCCCCAAATGAGCTCGAGGGCCTGTACGAAAAATTCAGCCTCGCGAATCCCACCCGGACCGAGCTTCAGATCACGCCCCGATGTGCTCGATAACTCCGCACGCGAACGCTGAACGAGTTTGGTCATCTCGAGAGCGATCGAAGGATCGACACGACGACGCCACACGAACGGCTCGAGCGCCGCGAGCACTTCGTCCCCGAAATCGATATCGCCCGCAATCGGCCTCGCGCGGACGAGTGCCGCGCGTTCCCACGTGCGCCCGAAGGATTCGTAATACCGCTCGGCCGCAACCAACGAGTTGACGAGGGGTCCGCTCCGTCCTTCCGGACGTAAACGAAGATCGACGCGCCAAACCCATCCGTCTTCCGTCACGTCTTCGATCATCGCGGTCATACGGCGGGCGACACGGGACCAGAAATCATGAAGCGTGAGCGATGGTGAGCCATCGAGAACGCAACTGCCTTCATCCGTGTCGTAGAAGAAGACGAGGTCGACATCGGAGCCGACATTGAGTTCGTTGCCGCCAAGTTTGCCCATGCCGATGACGACAAACCTAGCTGGAGAACCGTTGTCTTTTTGGGGAATTCCGAAACGCCCCATGAGCTGCGTTTTTGCCGCTTGAAACGCGCACTCGATCGTTACTTCGGCAAGCGCCGTGATCTCTTGCGACGTCACGTCGACATCTGCACCGCCGAGCGAATGCGGAAGCAGTTCTCGCAAAGCGACACGAATACGTTCTTCCGTTGCGAATCGACGGAGCTCTCGACTGATGCGATCAGGATCGTCGTCATCGCCGATGCGCGCACGCAAACGAGTGGTCAGGCCTGCGTGATCCCGCGCGATGCGGTGACCTTCCGCGGAGATTGTCTCGACAATCTCGGGGCATGATTCGACCACGCTTCCGAGTGCCGGATAGGCACTCGCCAACAAGACGGCA
This sequence comes from Polyangium sp. (in: bacteria), assembly GCA_044221885.1. Lineage (GTDB taxonomy): Bacteria > Myxococcota_A > Polyangia > Polyangiales > Polyangiaceae > Polyangium. The sequence goes on along the minus strand of JBGAOI010001196.1, from coordinate 1,071 downwards.
TAGGCGAATGCAGGCGTTTCGGGATGGATCCGCTCGCTGAGACGCTCACTGAAAACGGCTGCTCGATGGGGATCGATTCGTTGCGCAAGCGTGAGAAGACGAGAACCGCTAGGCATTTCGCTCCGCAAAGTAGCACTCGATGGAGAAACCCGGGTTCTCGCTCGCCCGAGTTTCCAGGTATGTCGGTGACAACATTTCCGCAGTGATCGAGCGCTTGGCGAAGGTCGATCCAGCTCTTATGCTCGCTGGGTGCGATTGCTCTGCATCTCCGACATTCATGGGCACGCCGACGCTCTTTCGGCGGTTCTCGCTGCGGCTGAACACCGTGGTTATGCGCAAGTGCTCGTTGCTGGGGACATCTGTTTTCCCGGTCCAAACGCGCTCGAAACCTGGCGTCGGCTGACACAAATTCGGGCAACGATCGTGCAAGGTCTGGGCGATCGAGCGCTGGCGATGCTGGACACGACCCATGTGGTCGCGAAAAACCCACACGAACAGGTGCGTTTGGAAAGACTAACGGCAATCCGAACCGAGCTTGGTGAGTTGATCCTGACGCGCTTGCGCCGTCTGGAAACAACGCATCGCATGAACTTGGAAGATGGCAGTGAGCTGCTTCTGATTCATGGTTCTCCCGCGGATCCGTTCGAACCGTTTTCGCACGACATGACCGATGACGAGATGAACGCGCTGCTTGGGGACGATCCCGCAGACATCATTGTTTGCGGCGGCTCTCATGTGCCATTCGATCGCATGGTCTCGGGCGTACGCATCATCAACGTGGGAAGTGTGGGCGAAGCGCCGAGTGGAACGAGTCGCAGTGGTCAACATGCCGACTTCACCATCATCGAGACGCACAAAGCGGGCATTGAAGTCGAGCAGATCGTCGTGCCACTCGGAAAAGCGGCATAGAACACCTCACATGCGCGATTCCTTGGCTTTTGACGTTCCCAACGGGTACGTCGCACAGCTATGATGGGTTTGGCAGTATGAGAGGGCCGCACGAAGATGATGGCGAAGCCACGCGAGTCGCCCATATCAAGGAGCTCCAAGACGAGCTTCGGGCGCGGTCTC
>JBGAOI010001195.1:0-2354 GCA_044221885.1 Polyangium sp. (in: bacteria) | reverse complement strand
CATTTGAAGTTTTTCCGATACGAACGCTTGTCTCGTTTGTCGAATATCACGAGCGTGCCGGAGGCATTCGATTCCTCGTTCATGGCCATGTCGAGCCATTTCAAGGCGCGTTTTTTGAGGCCCGAATCGCCTGTTCGGCGCGCGACAAGAACAAACACTTCGCATTGCCGCGTTGGCGCATCCGCATCGATTTCATCATCCGCCTTTTCGAGGGCCACGGTCAGTGTCACTTCCATGCGGCATCGACCCGGACCATAGGTGACATCGATAAATCCGCGTCCTTCGGCCAGTTGGCGCAAGAATCCCAAAAAGACGAGTTCTTCGGCAACTTTGGTGCAAACCATTGCCGGCACGAGCTCCGCCACGTGCGTCGTGTAAAACGACTCGAATACACGAAGCGCCGCTTCTACGTCGATTTTCCCGCGTTCGCCACAAGGAACGGGAGCGTCAAACATCGGCATCCGCATTGCAGGGTTTGTCAGTACCTGTGACAACAAAGCTTTGTGGAACGTGTCAGCAATGCGAACGGGGTCCTCGGGCGCCAGAAGACCCATATCCCGAACGAACTGAATGTCGGCTTCTGGGATCGAGGCAATGGCCGCCGTGCCGAGAAAAAGGGACTCGACAACGTGCAGCACCCGAGGTTCGGCAAGACGCACCGCGAAATCGTCAATGGGGCTCGTCTGTTGCGCAACCAATTGCCAATATGCACCGGCGACATGTTCCGTCGTCAAGCACACGACGGATTTTGCCTCCTTTGCCAATTCGCGTCCGAGAGCTTGCACGAAAAAAGGATGCCCCGATGTCACCTTGTGGACGAGATCGATCGCATCCGGGACAAACGCTTCGTCGAGATTCCCGAAATGCTGCGCATAAAGCGCGCGCACTTCTTCGATGGTGAAAGGAGCGAGGAGGCGTGAGGACCAAAATGCCTCGAATGGTCCAGTCGAGCCACCAACGGCGAATTCTTTTGCTTCGAGCGAACCATTTCGCCGCAAATCATGGCGACTCACGAGCCCCACGGCCCACGGAAAATGGGCGGGGCGCCTGATAAAGCCGGTTTCGAGCTGTTGGATCAAGTTTTCGAACGTTATGCGGTCCAAACTATCCACGTCATCAAAAAACAGAACGATGGGGACACGACAAACGCTAGCCCACGCCGACAAACCTTCCCAGAGACGCGTCATACTGCTCGAAGGAGCAAAACGTGGGGGTCGAAGTTCTTCCGGAAGATCTTGCTCGGCCGCAATCGTTATGGCGGAAAGAAGTGCGTCTTGCGCGAGAACGACGTCGGCATGGGCTGAGCCAGCAATTTTCGCCGAGCACAGAAGAGCCGCATACGACCCCTGCGCGGTCAACTCGGCCGCAAGAGCGCGAAGGGCCGTGGTTTTACCTGTCCGCCCGGGCGCATGAACGACGAAATATGCACCTCGGTCGATCAAACTTCGAGCTTCCGCCATGCGGGGAGCAGCGGGTAAAAGGTAGTGAGCCGTTGCGTCACACGGGCCATCGGTCGTAAACGTTCGCATGCGGGCGTGAAGGTACCGGAAAAAAGGCGCTGTGCAAACCCCAGATCACGCAACGGATCGCGCAGCGAGAAGACGCACCCTTCCAAACCGTCAACAGCAGGCTTGAAGAATGCATCGCAGGGTTGTAGGGGTAAAAGTGCAATCATGTCGCCCATCGGGCACACCTCTTCTTCTTTGATCGGAGGCACCATGCGTTCGAAGCTTCTTGTTGGGATTATGCTTGCCAGTCTCACAGCACTCGCAATGAGCGGCGCCGGTTGTGACAACGACCCGAAACCGAATACAACCGGAGGCAATGGCGGAAATGGAGGAAGCGCTGGGAGCGGTGGTTCGTCCGGGGTGGATGAAGACGGCAATACGAGTTGCGACACGGCCGTTGCATTGACACTGGGCTCGATGAATGCAACACCAGGGAAACTCGATCCCGTGGGTGTGGACCGCGATTTCTACAAAATTGACCTGAAAAAAGGTCAAGTGGTTTTTCTTGGCGCAAACAGCAAGCCTGATTCGGATCCTTATGGCGAAGCTTACCCCGATGCCGTGCTGACGCTTTACAGCACCGATGGGAAAACGCAGATTGCACAAAATGACGACGGCTCGAGCAGCAACAACAGCGAGCTCTATTATATCGTCCCGGAGGATACGACATATTGCGTCGAAGTGACCGACTGCTTCGTATTGTATGGCGCCGACGTGTGTACATTGCCCGAAAACATCACAACGTTCGACTATTCCGTGTCTGGGTTCGAAATCGATCCCGCACAAGCACTCGTGACGGTCGACATGGAGCCCAATGAAACGGCCGCTCAATCGACTCCGACAAAC
>JBGAOI010001194.1:0-2360 GCA_044221885.1 Polyangium sp. (in: bacteria) | reverse complement strand
GCACTTTGAGCAACCGCACACCAATCGCCTTTATCGATCCCGAGCACTTGACCAGTTGCCCGGCGGCGCGCGGGCGCGAAATATTGCGAGATGCGCGGGCCTGCATTTGAGCCGAGTGGTTCTTCTCGTACACCCGACGCGAGCTCGTGCCGACACCAATTTAGCGCACGCAATCCCAGGTCTGTCGATGCCACGTGGTCGGGAGTCGCGACGACTGGAGCAGACGCTCGAGCGGGGCCAGCCGGGGCCTGATTCTGAGGGGCCGCAGCGTTTCCCTTTGCGAGCAGTGTAGTATTGTAACGAGTTACCCGCAGAATCGAGTCATCAACTGAGTCCTTGGTGGTCTTTGTGCGGGCTGCGTACGTCTTGCCGCCCGTAAGCACGTGCGCAATTTTGGGGTCGTGTAAAACCTTTTCCATGTCGACGGTTTGGCCGTCAAGAACCATTTGCCTTTTTACGAGTCGGCAACCGTGCGAATAATCGGAATACCACCATTGCCTGTGCGCTGTCGACACGGGCTGAATTGGTTGCCCATTGCTTTGATGCCAACCGTAAATGCAAACCGCAGATGGAAATAGTTCGAGTCGATTGGATACGACCAAATCCTTTTTATGGCCGACGATGAGTCCTTGCCGACCATTGCGCTGACGTTCAATTAACTCGTTATGCTCGACGAATCGTTTCGTCGAGGTCATCGAGGTGAGATCTATGAACGGTTGAGGCGACAATTTGGTCGCTCCAAACTTCCAAATCAAATCGACCATGAATGCAGTCGGCAAGAGCGCATCGAACTGATCTGCGATTGCCTGAGCTGCTGGGCCACCAACAGGGACTCGACACCAATTCGAATCGTTACCAATTGCAACGTAATCACGCGCAACAATGAAATACCCGCGGTCGTTTTCGAGCGGAACTTGGACCCATCCCCAGTCCATGGCACCACCACGATTGACGATTCCGACGATTTGCTGGTCTCTTTCGGGACCAGCAACGTCCGCAAGCTGAAAGCTACCCACGTTCATAGCGTCAGCCTCCAGATGATTGCAAGCGTTGCACTTTCCTCCGATTGATTCGTCACGCGGACTCGTTGGACGTCAAACGAAAGCGGAAATCGACTCGCTTCGGTGCAATCGCCTGGTCGTACTTCGTACCGAACGACATTCGTAAAAGTTAGCACTTGCACGAGGATGGCCCGCAAAAACAATGCCTGGAATGGCACGACCACCAAGAGCCCGTGGGTGGCCCATGGTGGAATGTCAAAAACGGTGCTGTCCCCTTCACTTAATGTTGCATAGTCGCTTGAAAGTTGCAATGGCACGACTGGCTTTGTACCGTACGAAGTCGATGCTCCCGCCTTCACGTACGTGCCCGGCGCCAGACCATTCCGAAGTTTTGCACGGAGCTTGAACGATGTGGCGGTCAATGTGAACGCACACCCTTGCAACCAATCAAATCGTGCAACATGGCTGCATCCGTTGATGCCCCAATCCAAGAAACCCATTACGCCAATAACCGACGTCGGCGGTGACTGTGGCTGGGTTATTTCGAGGCTGCATTGAATTGTGATAAGGGTTGGTGACACATTCGAGCCGCCTTTTGTCGCAAGTATGCTCTGGGGTTCGGTTTGCGCTGGGTCGAGCTTTTCCGATGCCCCGTTGTGGATTCCGTCATTCAGGCCAAGTACGTCGTTTGCCATGACGGATCCTCTTGGTGCTAGCCTTGCGTGTAGCGCATAGCCGTCACGTCGAAATCAAGATCGGCCGGGACTCCGCCGGCAAAGGTCTTAACCGTGATTTTTGCGACTCCATTGGCGTAGGTCTTATGCACGGAAATCCTCGATTCGATCATACTCACTTCGGAAATCGTTGCTTGCGCAGAATACTCGTGAGGTGCCATGGGCAAATCGAGCGTCAGCTCTACCACCCCGATATCCGTGCGATTTGCAATTTCTTTGATTCCCCGTGTTCCTTTGACAAGGGGATTGATACCACCATCAACCGTGCAGCCAATCATAATATCCTCCTAACATTTCGATCTAGTTGAACGTTGTGGCAGTGACATCGAAATCGATGTCGGTTTTTACGCCATCCAGCAAAGTGATCACAACGATGTAGGTGCCAGGTGGGCGTGGTGGAGGTGGATTTACGACTTTCCACGTGGATATGCTCCACTTTGACTCAGATCCAACAGGGGGATTGATCACGTGTGCGTTTACCGCAAACTCGGAAGTGGCCAAACTCGCGTCCAACCTCAATATGAAAACCCCCTCGAGGAACCGCTCCAGATAGCTCGAAAAACCCCTCCATCCCGTGATTGTGTTGCCCGTGATCGCAATGCTTACCGTGGCTCCGTATCTCTGC
>JBGAOI010001193.1:0-2366 GCA_044221885.1 Polyangium sp. (in: bacteria) | reverse complement strand
CATCGCAAACAGTGTCTTGAGGTTCATGTGGCCATCGACCACCACACCCGTTTCGTTTTTTACACTTCGCAACCAACGCCACAAGTTATGGTAGGGGAATATGTTGTTCGAGTTTTCCCCGGCGCGATTTTTGTATTGCGACCAGTCATTCCGATTCGCGTCCGTCACGTAGCCGATGTTGAGCGGCGCCATTTGCAAATTGTGCCCCAGTTCGTGCGACTCGCCCCATCCGAGCGGCGTGACGAACCAATCGGCATCGAATGGATTGCCCGAGCAACCATTGCCGCAATTCGCGTATTGATCGTAATTCGCATGCTGAATCGTCGTTCGCGAATGAATCGACGCATCCGTGCAACCCCAGCCGAAACTCGTGCAAATGGTTTTGACCTCGGCACTCAAAGCCTGATCCAGCGTGCTTCCGGGCGGCGCAAACCCCGCCATGCGGTATTCGGGGGCCACGAAATTGTCCCGAAAATCAGCCAAAAGCAAGCCAACATCGCCTTTGTAATCGACCATCACGTCCGAACCGTCGCCGCGAGACACCAAGCCATAAGGCGACACACCCGCCAAGAGTTTGTCTTTGCGCAGATGCACTTCAAACCCGTCGCCACGCATGTCCACGTGTGGCAATGGGTTCTTCGCTACGTCCGCGACAAACGAATTGACCGCCGCGGTATCACCAATGTCGAGCAGCGCCGCGTGTTTTGCAACGTCCGTGAACGTCAGCACCGCCTTTTTTCCCGCGACGTCGACATTGCCTTCGAGCCGCACGTAAATGGGACCGCCGTAAGGACTCGTCACCGTGACATCCTGCCCCGGAGGCAACGTCACCCACGGACCCGCCAAATATCCCGGTCGATCATAATGTGAACCATCATTGCCCGATTGCATCGACCGGCTCGTTCCACCACGATGGAAATTGAGACGAATACTCACCTTTGCGTTTTCCGTGTCCGTACGTTTGACCGAAAAGGGCACGCCCGCGAGCGCATACATGCCCGTGCTCGTCCATTCGTCACCCATGCGGAATTTTTCTTCAATGGTTCCGCTTGTTCGGGGGACGCTCGAAGCGTCATATCCGTGGCACGTTTTTCCCAGCACATCACTGCGCTCGCAGATGTACGTGCCAAGGTCGTTTTGCGCCTCACTGCATCGCTGCACATAATGCACCGACGTATCAGCGAAAATGCCTCGGGCAAACGCCAAAGGATCTTTCTCGAAGTCAATGGGATACGTCAAACTGCCGTTTGTCCGGGAGATTTGTCCCAAACGTTCGAAAGCGCGCAGCAATCGAAACCCGTCCGCGTCGAAAGGATTCACGGCCGCAGCATCGAGCCCGTTCATCATCGCTCGCAGCGCTTTCGTTCCTTGTCCAATCTTTTCGACAAACCCTGGCGCATCACAATCGTCGTATTGCGCAGCTTGACCCAAACACGATTGATAATCCGCAACCGTCAAGGTCTTGTTCGTCAACGTGTCCGTCAGCTTGCCCAGAGAAACGAGTTCATCTTGGACTGACAACAAGGTTTTTGCGGAAAACCCTGCCAAACGCTCTTGATCCCAATAATTGTCGGACGTCGTTACGCGAAAGCGGGCCATCAATCGTTCGCCAAGGGGCGTGAGTTGCCCGTCGAATTGCAAGTAAAGAATCGGAATGCCTTGGCTCATTGCCTTGTCGACCGCAGCCATCACTGCGTCGCGGTCCGTCGGATGAGGCGTCTGTTCGTCGTCCGCGCCATCTTCGTCGGAAATCACGAGCAATGTGGCCTTGTCGACGCAGCTCGAAAGGGCCGTGCTATCGCACGCATCTTCGGCATTGATGGTCGCTTGAGGAAACTTTGTCGAGAAAAACTTGGCGGTGTTTTTGTCGTGGTCGAACCAAAACGTATCGGCGAGTTGCGCGAGCACGATGTTCATGCCCGTGCCATCACCCGGATCTTTTCCCGTGAGCCATTGAACGATGCGCACCACCGCCGTTTCCATTTTGGCCGCATCACTTCCTGGGGTTGGCGGGTTTTTCGCGAGATCGCTGGGAGCATTCGCCCCGAGCAATACATATTTCGACGTTCCCGTATCCGCCGCGACGCCCAACGTCACCTGGGCCGATGTTGCCGATTTGGCAGCATCGTTGGAAATAAACAAAGGAACGATTCGCTCGACGTCCAATGACGTGAAAAAGACCGAATCATGGGAGGGATCCCAATCGATACCGTCGAGACCATTCGGATCGATGCTGCCGTCGCTCGCGAGCCCGAAAATCGACTGCCAAATGTTTTTTCGTCCGGTGTCCACTTCGGCAAGAACTTGCGCGATTTCGCCGAGTGTCGCCTCTTCCGATGCAAGTGGAGCACATTCGGGATACGCAT
>JBGAOI010001192.1:0-2371 GCA_044221885.1 Polyangium sp. (in: bacteria) | reverse complement strand
CTCTTCGACGATGTTGGTAAGCGCCTTTTCCGGCGCCCATTGAATGCCGCCGAACGAGCTCGCTACGACGGGCTTTTTGCCGCCGGCACGCAAGAAGGCGGGCCCACCGAAGGCGCGCGCTGGGTCCTCGAAGCCCTGCTCCAAAGTCCCACCTTCCTTTATCTGGACGAAGCCGTCGACGACAAAGGATATCTCGATGCTTGGAGTATGGCCTCGCGTTTGTCATTTACCCTCTGGGGGACCATTCCCGATCCGGAATTGTTGGCCAAAGCCGAAGCTGGAAACCTTGCGACGCCCGAGCAGATCCAAGAAGAAGCCGCACGAATGCTCGAAGATCCCCGCTCTCTCGGCGGTCTCACCGATTTCGTCGATCAATGGCTGCGCCTCGAACGCCTGAACGATCCCGATGCTCGCCCGGACCTCGAAGCCTTGGGGCCCGAGACCCTCACGGCATTGCGGCAAGAGCCCGTGCAGCTCATGCAAATGCTCATTCGTCAAGGCGCGGGTGTCGATGAATTGCTCACGACGAATTCGACCCCCAACATCCCGGCATTGACCGCGATTTACGGGAGTGATTTGATCGGACAAACCCCGGACGCGTTCCAGCTCGATCCGACCAAACGCGCGGGTATGTTATCGATGCCCGGCGTCATGGCGGCTCTTTCCCATGCCGAGGCGACATCGCCAACGTTGCGCGGATACAACGTGCTGGCGAATTTTCTCTGTGCGCCGCCACCGCCTCCTCCTGCAGGCGTCAGCGTCACGCTGCCCGACATTGGGCCGGGAAAATCCACGCGCGAACGCCTCACCGCCCATTTCAGTGATCCCGTCTGTGCGGCGTGCCATAAACCCATGGACGGAATGGGATTCGCTTTCGAGGGAATCGATTGGCTCGGAAAAACTCGCGAAACGGAATTCGGCAAGCCCATCGACGACAGCAGCACGTTTCCGCTCGATGGAAAAGATGTCAGCGTTCAAGGTCCTGCAGGTTTGGCCCAAGCGATGGCGGATAGCCCGGGCGTCGCGAAATGCGTGGCGCGGCAATGGGCAAGTTACGCCGGAGGCATTCCGGATAAAAAAGAAGCGGCCTGCTTGATCGAGCGGATGTCGACGGAAATGCAAGAACCTGAAGGGCTGCGTCAAATGGTCCTCACGTTCGTCGGCTCGGATTGGTATCGACGTGGTCCAGGAGAATTGCCATGAGTGGACAAAGAACATCTCGACGCGCATTTTTGCGCGCAGGTTTGGCGGCGGGAAGTGCTCTCGCGTTATTCCCTTGGCTCCGCGCATCGGCGGCAACGGCGGCCCCCAAGCTCTTGCTCTTGTATACCCCGCACGGAACGGTATGGGATCAATGGCGTCCAAGCGGTGGCGAGATGGATTTTCAATTCTCGCCCATTCTCAAACCGCTCGAACCGCACCGCAATCGTTTGGTCATCGTCGATGGCATTGAAATGAAAAGCGGAACCTCGTACTACATTCCGCACACGTATACAATGCCGCTGTTGTGGACGGGTTCACCCATCGATACGGCGACGAACCAATTTTGCCGCCAAGATCACATGCAGTGTTTCGGTTGGAATACGGGCGTATCCGTCGATCAATTCATCGCCACCCAGTTGTCTGCTCCGCCGACACCTTATGGCTCCATTGAACTGGGCGTGGGTTGTGGCGGATTGCATCCGGCGACGCGCATGATTTATTCGGCCCCGGGAATGCCGAAATCGCCGCTCGATAGCCCCGAACAAGCATTTCAGACGTTGTTCGGGACCATCAATCCGGATCAGTTGCAAGCTGAAAAAGACGCCAAACGTCGCAAGAGCGTCATCGATACCGTCCTCGAGGATTTCGATTCCCGACGAGCGAAACTTTCGCCGACGGACAAAGCCCGCCTCGATGCGCATGCCAATAGCTTACGCGAACTCGAAGTGTCGCTTACCGCGGTTTGTAAATCGCCGACGGCTCCGGTGGACGTCACCAGCGAGACGGCCATTGATCGCCAATCGGATCTTTTGGCCACGGCTTTGGGTTGTGGGTTGACGCGAATTGCGAGTTTCCAAGTGCGCATTGCGGATAACGACAATACGCTTTATCCGTGGGTCGGATTGGATCAAGGCGGGCATCATACGCTTTCGCACGATTCCGGACCTGCGGCGCAAGCGATTCTGGCGCAGGTTTATACCTGGTATGCGGGACGCGTGGCGTATTTGCTGGATCGACTCGCGGCGACGCCGGATGTCGATGGCCGAAGCGTGCTCGACAATACGTTGGTGATTTGGGGTTCCGAGCTTGGGCGAGCTTGGGATCACGATATCAGCAACGTTCCCTTCGTATTCGCCGGCGCGACGGATCTTCTCCGCGCGGGGAGATA
>JBGAOI010001191.1:0-2374 GCA_044221885.1 Polyangium sp. (in: bacteria) | reverse complement strand
CATGTATGGGAGATCTCGCGGGGCCGGTATTGGACATCGCCCTCTTTTCGACCGAAATGACGAAAGAGCCAATGGTACGGGCTTCAAATCGTTCACCGTTGGGCGTGACATTTGGCGTCGTGCCCGTCGTGGATTCGACGCAACGCGGGCTTCTTTTGACGGGGCAATTTTAAGGAAATTTGGGGACATCCATGAATACGCGTATCACCTTGCCGTTGTTGACCATAGCTGCTGCGACAAACGCTTTGGGGTGTTATTCCACGTGGGACCTCACGCCGGAGATGGTCTGGAAACTCGATGGTTTCGACGGCGCAAATCGCAAGATTTCGGTTGTCCAGGATGGGGAACGGAAAGAAGTCCCGTTTACATCCGATACGTATCTGCATTTTCGTGACAACACGGAGCAGGAGGTCAGCGCGCAGTTTCGAGCCTTGCGTCTGGACGGCCCGGTGCTCGTGGGGCTCGACCAAAAAACAGGTGAGCAACTCAATGTTGATTTGCGAAAGATCAAGTCGGTGCAAGCTTCGCAGTTTTCGCCGGGATTAACGACGATAGCGACGGCGGGATATCTGGCAGGATTGATTCCCGTTGGTTATGGCATTGTGCTTGGAGCTTTCTTTTCTTTTGCCGGTGGTGGCGGAGAAGGTCGTCCGTTGCGTGTGGCGGGTCGAGATGCGTCGGTTCCCGCGCAGCTTGCATTAAATAGCCGAACGAGACACCGACGCCATGCTCGCGCACGTGTCGATGATACCACGCGGGCCAAACTTTTTGCGCGTTGGGCGAAAGCGGCTTCCGAAGAATGCGCGTCCATTCCGGCATTTCTCGCACTGGCGCGAGACTTGAAATTGGCGTCGGCCCCGAAGTCGCTCGTTCAGGCCGCGTTACGAGCTGCCGACGAAGAAGCTCATCACACGCGATTGTGCACGAAACTCGCCAATGAACACACGGAATTACCCGTGCGAGCCTTAACACCGCCCGTTCCTGACAATGGCGACGTTGACGAGGCGTCCCTGATTCGTCGGCTGGCATTGGAAGCGTTTTGGGATGGTTGTGTCGCCGAAGGTGCAGCCGCGACGGCCGCTCGAAAATCCGCGCAATGGGTCAAGGACGACACGACGCGTTTGGCTTTGCAAACCATTGCTCACGACGAAACGAACCATGCCGAATTGGCACAGCAGATCTTGGCGTATTGTTTGTCTGTTGGCGGGCGCGGTTTGCGCCATACGTTGATGGAGAGTTTTGAATCTCGAAAACGAGACGAAGAAGCTCGAATCGACGCCATGTGGAATGGCATGATTGACGATCCGTCGGTGGATTCGGATGTTGCCCGGAAATATGGTTTGGCAGAAAATACGATGACGTGCGCGGCGCGTATCGAAACGTGGGAGAAAAACGTCGCGATGCTGGCGGCGATGTAGTGTTGTGGGTAGGAATGTCCGACCAAGGCCGGAACTTTTCAAGGTTCGATGTTCGCAGCTCGCGCTCGTCGCCAGGGACGTGGCAACAACGCAGGTACTTGCTCGATGCGATCTTTGTACGCTGGACGTCGCGCGAGGGCCCGTTTGGTCATCAAAGGAACGCTGACGAAGACAAACAAGGCATTGATCGCCAACGGCCCGACAATGACCCAGCGTGCCGAGGCATCCGCGGCCAGGGCAAAGAAAAAAAGCCCCCACCAAAAGAGAATTTCGCCGAGGTAATTGGGATGCCGACAATGCGCCCAAATACCTGTGTCCAGAATTTTTCCAGGTTCCCGGGTCGTCAATCGGAACCGTCGCAACTCGTTGTCGGCCCGCGCTTCGAGGGCAATGGCCCCGAGCGTTACCACGAAACCGACGGCGTCGAAGATGCCAAGCGGTTGTGTTCCCGATTGAAGTGAAACAAAGAGCGATAAACAGCCGAGATACACCATGACCGTCGGCATGAAATGCAAGCCGAGAAAACTCACGAGCCAATAAGCTTTGCCCGTCGTTTTACGTAGATCCACATATCGAAAATCTTCATGTCCTAACCCGTGCCACCCGCGGGCCCAATTCAATGTCAATCGCGCGCCCCACAAAAGCACGAGCCCCACGACGATGGCTTTTCGTTCGAACGGTACAGCCATAACATCATGGCGCAGAGCAATCGCGGGAGCCAGTGCCATCGGTGCGACGCTCCAATAAGGATCGTACATACTCGAATTGTTTACGAGCAGGCTGGAGATGAAAATCACGACAGTTGCCGCAGTATCCGCAAACGCCAAGGTGATCATGGGCGAATAGCTTGATTCGAAGGTCCGGGCTACGACAATGCCCACCGCCAATGCGGCGATATAGGCCAAAGTGACAATGACAAAACTTCGTGTACGGCTGGATTCTGTTCGGTTCATATG
>JBGAOI010001190.1:0-2376 GCA_044221885.1 Polyangium sp. (in: bacteria) | reverse complement strand
TGCAGCAAGAGGAAATCGCCGGCACGTTTTCGCCCTGTCGCCGTCAAACACAGGGCACCATCGTTGACGTTGACGAACGCGTGCTCGCGTAATGATTGAATGATTGGTTTCCAGTCCGGGCAATATATTTTTCGGTCCGCGTGGGTGATGGGAGGCGCGCCTCGATTATGTTCGGCGTCGAGGAGGGCGCATAAAACCCAATCTTTTTGCAAATCCAGGGGCCGCGGAGGGATTTCTGAATTCGCCCAACTTTTCGTCGCGACTTCGATCTCATTTTGCCGGGACGGCGTCAAGTTGTAGGTTTTGATATCGCGGAAGAACTCGGTGTCCAGACCATTGTCCGTGAAATATTGAATGAGCTTTCCGTGGTCGTAGCTATAAACGCGTTCGGCGACAATGATATCGCCAATACGAACCGAACCACGTTTTCCCGCACAAATGCCGCACATGACGATCAGCGCCGGATTGAGGTGCGCGGTGAGCGCGGTTACTCGTGCCGTGGTCGCTGTTTCGCCCATGCCCGAGCAAGCTGCGGCAATGGAAAGCGCTCGACCATGCGTTTGAGGGACATCTCGCGTAAAGTAGGGTTGACCATGGCGATCTTGGTGCGTCTTCCACGATTCGGCCGGGTGAAGAAAGGCGTCGAGTTCGTCCTGCAGAGCGGCGACCATGAGGATGTCGACGGTTTTTGCATCAGCCATGGTTCATTTCTCCCGAAGACGATGATTCGAATTGCGCGAGGGCTTTGTTGATTTCGTGTACGTCGCGATCCCGCCGATGGTATCCGGTCTCGTCGATGATTTGGCACGCTCGATGGAGATGAGCTTCGGCGTCGGTACGGTTTTTCTCGGCAATCGCGAGGCGTGCGTACCCGAGATGCGCGTCGCATTCGTGGAGACGAAATCCGCAATGGGTGGCGATGTCCATGGCTTCGTCGAGGTCCGCGCGGGCGTACGCAAATGCGCCGGTGTGGATGTACAGCTCGGCGCGGGCGAGGAGGCCCAGGGGGATATAGTCTTGGTCACCGATTTGTCGAAACTCGTCGACAGCTACCTGGAGTTGCGAAGCCGATTCGTCAAGGTCGCCAGGTGTGCCGCACTGAATGCTCTGCAGTTCCGCGCGGCCGAGTAATAGATGACCGAGGGCAACATCTACCGGAAACTGATGCGCTATTGCCCATGTCAATGTGAGTCCCGCCCGCATTCGCGCTTCTGCACACCGATTCATATCAAGTTGCAGGTCACAATAAGCGAAGCCCGGGCCCGAGTAGAGGATCGGAAACTCTGGCTGATCGTCCTTATGCAACCGCTCAGCTTCTGCAAACATCGACACCGCATCGTTGAGCAGCCCCATTGCGTGCTGCACTTTGGCGAGTGTGGTCCTCTTTCCCATGCGCTCGAACGCATTCCCGCTTGCGTCTGCAAATTGAACACTCTGTTGAGCAAATTCGGATGCCTCTCCTAAATTACCGCGTGACATATGAAGCTCACTAATATTTGAAGCGTGAATTCCGGCATTGTGCCAATCTTTGCGCCTTCGGACAAACGTCCCACCGCTAGGAGTGCGAGGCCTGTTGCATTGAGAACCAATGCTTGAGCGGATTCTCCTAGTGCTGGGGAAACGCGCCCCCATTGCGCTTCAAAGAACGTGGATAACATCGTTAGCTCTGGCCCCCAGGCACTTAGTTTGGTCGTGCTGAAATGACTTGTGCCACGCTGAATGCGCTTCCACCAAACCTGGGCGAGCGCCTCCTGATGTTTCCCCGCCAAACACCCATGCACCACCGCTTTGCACAATGGTTCCATTTCGACAAGCGTATCGGGAAATGGCTTCGCTTTTTTCTGGAGAAACTCGTACAACCGCCGATGCCCCTCTCGAAAAGCGTCGGGCTGCTCGTTTCGTAACCGCTTCCCGAAATATTCGCGCACCAAGGGATGCACATCGAGTGTTTCCTCTGCGTTCTTGGGCGCCACCAATCCCACGTCGCGTAAGCGCGTGACCGCCATATTCCACGCGGGGTCGAACATACGCGTGCGAACGAGGTCATCGGTCAGTCCGACAATCGATGGATCTTGGCGTAACTCACCCATCTCGTCTTTCGGCGCCGGTCGGTCAAACAAGCCGAGCAAATGCAAAATCGCGAGTTCAGGTTTGCCCGTGAACCACAGCTCGTAGAGCGCCATCATGCGCTGCGCCGGTTCGCCCTCGAATGACGGAAGCCCGTGCCGGCGCGAGAGCTGCCCGTCGCAAGCCTCACGCACGTACGTTCCGAGCAACGTCAAAGCGAGTGCGTGGCCATCGTAGTCCCGAACCGCGGCCTGCAATTCTGCTTTCGAGCCTTCAGCTCCACGTTTGTGCAACAAGGCCGTCCCGGCT
>JBGAOI010000118.1:5643-15416 GCA_044221885.1 Polyangium sp. (in: bacteria) | reverse complement strand
GAACGCGAAGGAAGAGGTCGAGCTGCCTCTCAAGCTCCTCATGCTCGGTGACTACACCCAGCGCCCGGATCCGCGTCCCCTGGAGGATCGCAAGCCGATCAGCGTCGACAAGGACAACTTCCAGAAGGTCATGTCGGAGCAGAAGCTTTCGCTCTCCATGACTGTGAAGGATCGTTTGTCCGAGCAAGAGGACAACGAGTTGAACGTCAACCTGAAGTTCCGCCGTTTGTCCGACATGGAGCCGGCTGCGATTGCAAATCAGGTGCCCGAGTTGAAGAAGCTTCTCGAACTGCGTGCAGCGCTGACGGCCCTCAAAGGCCCGCTCGGCAACGAGAAAGCCTTCCGCAACAAGATTCAAGGCATCCTCAGCGATCCCGCCTCGCGTAACCGCATCATCAACGAGCTTGGTCTCAAGAAGGACGGGGAGGAGTAACCAATGGCCGAGATGCAAAGGCAAGGCGCCGCGGGTGCTCAGACCCTCGAAGGCGGCAGCTTGCTCGACGAGATTCTCGCCGAGACGAAGATGACGCCGGGCGATGAAGGCTATGAAGTCGCCAAAAAGGGCGTTCAAGCGTTCATCGCGGAGCTCATCGCGCCCAAGCGCGAAGGTGAAAAAGTCGACAAGGCCCTCGTCGATGCGCTCATCGCAGAGATCGACCAGAAATTGTCGCGACAAATCGACGAAATTCTCCATCACCCCACGTTCCAAAAATTGGAAAGCGCGTGGCGTGGTTTGAAGTTTGTCGTGGACCGAACGGACTTCCGCGAGAACGTAAAACTCGAGCTCTACAACTGCTCGAAGGAAGACCTCCTCGCTGACTTCGAAGACGCTCCGGAAGTTCCGAAGAGCGGTCTTTACAAGGTCGTGTACTCGGCAGAATTCGGTCAGTTCGGTGGTCGTCCTTATGGCGCGATCATTGCGAACTACGAGTTCGGACCTGGTCCGCAAGACATCATGTTGCTGCAGAAGTGCGCGGCCGTTGCGACGATGTCGCACGCACCGTTCATGGCAGCGGCTGGTCCGCAATTCTTTGGGCTCAAAGATTATTTGAATCTTCCGAACCTGAAGGATCTCAAGGCGCTCTTCGAAGGTCCGCAATACACGAAGTACAACGCGTTCCGCGAGACGGAAGACTCGCGGTACGTCGGCCTCTTGATGCCGCGTTTCCTCCTCCGTTTGCCCTACGGTGCCAACACCGTGCCGGTGAAGGAGTTCAACTACGAGGAAAACGTCATCGGCCAACACGAAGCGTATTGCTGGGGCAACGCGGTTTACGCGATGGCCACGCGTCTCGCGGACAGCTTTGCGAAATATCGTTGGTGCCCAAACATCATCGGTCCGCAAGCTGGTGGCTCGGTCGAAAATCTCCCGCTGCATCAGTACGAAGCGATGGGCGAGATTCAGACCAAGATCCCGACCGAGATCATGCTCACGGAGCGTCGCGAGTACGAACTTTCGGAAGAAGGCTTCATTGGCCTCACCTACCGCAAGGACTCCGACAACGCGTGTTTCTTCTCGGCAAACAGCGTGCAGAAGCCCAAGTATTTCGGTCAGAGCGAGGAAGGCCGCGCGGCTGAACTCAACTACCGTTTGGGCACGCAACTTCCGTACATGTTCATCATGTGCCGCATCGCGCATTACCTGAAGGTTCTGCAACGCGAGCAAATCGGTACGTGGAAGGAACGAGCGGATCTCGAGAAGGAACTCAACGACTGGATCAGCCAGTACGTTGCGGACCAAGACGTGGTGTCGGCGAGCATTCGTGGACGTCGTCCGTTGCGCAAGGCGCGGATCATCGTCACCGAGGTCGAGGGCAACGCGGGTTGGTACAAGGTCGACATGCAGGTGCGCCCGCACTTCAAGTACATGGGTGCATTCTTCACGTTGAGCCTCGTCGGTAAGCTCGACAAAGAATAATCCGTTTTACGGAACGAACCAATACAAGGCCGACGGTCGAAAGATTGTCGGCTTTGTTGTTTTGTGCATTCAATGGGATTCGAGGGGCGTCATTCTTTACGAGTTTGTCGAAGTCACTTCGATGCCGGGTTCTTTCCCGGCGGCTCCGGCAATTTCCCTGTGCCCGTGTCGTCCAGTCGTCCTTCGTACCAGCGGCGAAAAAAGACACTGCTCGCAAAAACGCCGACACCGATAAGGCCGAATACGATCGCTATCACGAGTGCGGCAAGATGAACCGAACTGCCACGCCCGGGCATCGAAGGCCATTGCCACCAACTGACTCGACGAAACGCGATGACGTCCCCAGTTTCGACTCGCTTGTAATCGTCGCGCGTGACCTCGCGATCGACTTTTTCCCATGCGGTTCCTGGGACATCGAGCCAAAGTCGATAATGTGTGGTGCGACTATTCTTGTTCGTCGTGACGTACGTATCTTTGGACAAAACCTGAGCGCAGGCGTCGGTTCCCAAGAGGTTTCGCGCATGATAGGTCAAGAAAAACAATTGAATGAAAATGATGAGAAATCGCAAAACCGTAGCGGTGGAGTCATAATCTTTCGCGCGTATTTCGTGACGCACGCCCAGATTCTCGGCGGATAGGTGCATTTTTTCGCCCGGGGCCGGACGCATGACCCATCCCATTTTGTTGTTTCGATAAGAATTGCCTTCGCGACCTTCCGGATCCAGACCTCGAGTCAATACGCCTTCGACGATGACCGTTTCGTTGGCGGTTAATTCCGCAATGCGTGTTCGCACTGTTTTTTCCGTCCAAATCATGCGATTGGGTTCGTCGACCAGCAATACGTCGGAACCGGGCTCGACACGAACTCGTTCGCCAGTGGTACATCGGACGTAGAAGGGAGCGGTAAACGTTTGTCGTTTTGTTTCGGACCAGGAATGTGACCAGTTGTTTTTGTTTTTGGTTTCTTTTCCGGCTTGCTCAACGTGTACGGCGACCGCAAGCTCCGAACCTTCCGCGTATTCGACCGTTCCGCGAATGAATCGATTGCCGACGGTTAAGGGGACGTTTTCCTTGACCAACGCGTCTGCTTCCATTGCTTTGCGGAATTCGGCCGTGCATTTTCGCTTCGACACAGCGATGAGAAGAAGGAGAATTCCAGCGATTGAGGCGACCCAGATGTGTGATGCCGGGGCGTCGATGTGCGCCGAGGCGGCAAAGTTAAAAATCGCATTCGCTTCACTACACACGCTTTCGGGCAGCATGATTGAACGATAGCATGATGACATGCGCATTGAAAGGGCTTGCGAGGGCGAGCGAATGGGGCAATGACGATGATGAGCGAGTCCGTTGTATTGCGTGGGTCCGTCATCACGTGTTACCTTTGGTTGCCGGAGCGGGCATGAAGCGTTGTTACATCGGTCTGATATTCATCTCATTTCTCGTGGGCTGTCGCGAGTCCCCCTCCTCGGGCAAACCCAGCGAGCGAGCATTGGCAAGCGCAATTCCCACGGCGTCGCATTCTGTCGCTCCTGTTGAATCGGTACGTGCGATAGATCCTCCCGCCGGCCCGGGTTCCGAAGCGCCAAACCTGTTTGCGACGTCCAAAGGTGTGCTGCTTTCCTGGGCCGAAATCGAAAATAACAAGAAATCGATTCGTTGGGCTAGATTTTTCCAGAATCGTTGGAGTGAACCATCGACGGTCGTTACGAGCGACGAATTGCTCGTCAATTGGTCTGACGTGCCGGCGATTGCCGAAGCCAACGGCCGCATCATTGTTGCATTTCCCGAATTTCGTCCGAAAAGCGAAGGATATCAAGCCGCATGGGTAAGCTCCGTAGATGGAGGAAAAACCTTTACGCGCCGCGGGACGTTGCATTCGGATACTTCACAAGGTGAACACGGGTTTGTCGCATTTGCTCCAGCGGACAAGGACTCGGTTCGCGCGTTTTGGCTCGATGGACGGGCAACGTTGCCAAACAATCCTGCTCCGGCGATGCGCTTGTATTCGGCGCTCGTTGGCGATTTGGTTTCGGATGAAGTTTTGCTCGACGAACGCACGTGCGATTGTTGCAGTTTGGGGGTAGGGCATTCCGACGCCGGAGCGATTGTGGCGTATCGCGATCGCAATGAACAAGAAGTACGCGATATTTCCGTTGTTCGCAGCGAAGGAAATGGTTTTTCCAAGCCTTTGCTCGTTCATGACGACGGTTATCGCATTGCGGGTTGTCCCGTGAATGGTCCGGCCGTTGCTGTTGAAGGCTCGCGCGTTGCGGTCGCTTGGTATACGTACGCTGGCGAGCAGGCGCAGGTCAAAGTGGCATTTTCGTCCGACCTCGGCGCTCGCTTCTCGGCACCCATCACGGTTGCCGATTCTCAAGCCGCCATTGCGCCTTTGGGGCGCGTTGCAGTCGCTTGGGGAGACCAGGGCGATGCTTTGGTGACGTATTTGGCGTCCGAGCGTGAACGCGCGCGGATCCTCGTGCGTCGTGTACATCCGAGCGGCTCCGTATTTGCTCCCTTTGCGATATCGGGGACTCGGCCGGAACGCAAAAGCGGCTTTCCAAAAATGGTGCGTCTAGACGATCGGCTTTTCGTGGTTTGGACGGACGGGGCGTCTGCTTCACGCGTGCACGCGGCCACCGTTGCGTTGAATGTGATTGCGCGACAAACTGATGGGGGGAGCGGCAGTTATGCCGCTGATGCGCGTGTCGTCAAAGAGGGAGACTCATTTCCGGTATTCGATGTACGGACATTGGAAGGGAAAACCATTTCGTCCGCGTCGCTCAATGGTAAGCCGCGGCTTGTGAACTTGTGGGCATCGTACTGCGAACCATGTCGTCAGGAAATCCCGAACTTGACCAAGATCCATCAAAAGTACCAGAAGCGCGGACTTCAGGTCGTGGGTATATCCATGGATGAACGATTGACGGGCGATGCATTGGCGCAGCTCGCTAAAAGGCGGGACATCGACTATGCCGTCTGGCAGGATCCAGATGATCACGCGGGCCAAGCATTGGGTGTGCGGGTTTTACCAGTGACGTTCCTGATCGATGCTGGGGGGAAAGTCATCCTCGTTCGTCGCGGAGCCGTGCGCGACGACGACGTGGAACTGGAAAAAGCCATTACGTCGTTGTTATGACGACGATGAGATCCGAATAAGCGGCAGTGACAAATCTCTGGACGCCGAAGGGCTGCTAAAATGAACCCACAACAGCCAATCCACCGGCGTGTGGACCGACGGAAATGGTGATGGGAAATGTGGGTACCGTCGACGAGGCGTGTGCATTGTCGAAAGAGCCCAGTTTTCGATATTCAGCGTAATCCGAGATGGCGGCTGTAGGCATGGTCCAAATCTGAATCTCCGAAAGCGCAATTCCGCCCAATGCATTCAACAATCCCGTACGCGGACGTTCATACCCAATCCCAAGCACCAAGCCTACAGCTACGGAAACTCCAATGGATGTGGCGTGATTGACCCACGAACGGCGGAGTTTTTCGTCTGCGGAGGCGGATTCGAGCAGATGTTCGGCATAAGCGAGTTTACGCCGTCGTTCTTCGGGAGAACTCACGGGCATGCGCGCCAGGCTTCGCGGGGCCGTGCGTGCGGGAAATGGCAATATACCCAGGGGAATGACTCCCAATGTGCTTGCCGCTGCGCCTACGGCCATATCGACACGCGTCCCTTTGTCCGGCGTCGCCAAGGCCCATACGAATTGACCCATCGATAAGGCGGTCCAGCCATAATACCAAGTATGCCACCACAAATTCGCTTTATCGGCTCCACGTGAAAGTCGCGTTTCGATGAATGCAAGCCGTCGGGAAACCTCCGCATCCGATGGGGATGTTGCAGTGGCGGCCGTCGTGAACGTGAGGGCGAAGGGAATTGCAGCCAGGGCGAGAAAACGCATGAGAATTGTACTCTACAGGATCACTGCGGAGGAATACACATCTCGGAGAGCGGCATTTCGTGCAGCAACCAATGCTCTTCGTTGTCCACTGTGTTGCGTTGCCAAACGACGGCATAGATGCCGCCGTCATGGCATTGTTTGCACTTTTCGTGGATTGGGAAGTGCCCGACCTTTGTCGCGAAGAAGGAGAGGGGAATTCCGAGCGGGTCTCAGAATTTGGGAATTATCGATCTTTGGATTTCAGCCCAATGGCATTTCCAAGCCAAACTCTTCGATCTGCACGCCCAAGAATCGTCGCGGTCGAATCACGACGCCCACGTACGTGCCGTCGTCAGCCGTGCGTGCGGTCGTTGCAATCTCCAAGCTGCCGGGTTTGGCATCCTCAAACAGCGTCCAGATCGCTCGCTCCACCAAGGACTTGGCGTCGTTTGGCGACGCGCTCGAGGGCAAACGCGAACACAGGACGCGTAGGAACTGAACCATGCGGGCGACAAACAGTTGGTCCACCAACGAAACGCGCTCGTAACGTTCTTCTGGCTCCGTCGACGCACTGTCATAGGTTCGCTTCGGTGGCGGCACATACGCCGTCGGTGCCGACATCAAGTAGATCGCATCGCTGTTCGGTGCAGACGCGATCAACAACAAGCCCGCTTTCGACATCTCCCGTTGTGAGTCTGTCGAGATGAACGCTTGTGTCGGAATCGCGACAGCATCGGCATCGTCCACATGACCACGCACTTCATGCACGGTCAGGTTGCCCAACGTCCCGCCAACCTTGCCGCCCACGATGCGGCATGGCCACTGCGTGTCTTTGAAGCTCTGCGTAATGAGTGCTCCGACGGCGTATGCCGGCGGAATCCACACCGTTGCTCCTTCGTCGGCAGGCTCTTCTTTCACGACGAGCTCGCGCATGCGCGACGTCGACTTGTCGTAGGCAGTTCGTCCAAGCAAACCGTTCATCGCCATCGTGATCCAACGCATCGCGGGACGCTTGGCCGTCGATTGCCAACGGACTTGTTCCGGTGCGGAGAAGAGTCCCATCTTGTGATCGATACGCTCGAGGTCCGACAAACTGTCGAGGCCCAAGAGCGACGGTGCGGCGTTCACGATGAGCGGCACCGTTTGGGCTTCGGCGAGTTGCGCCAGTTCATCGAGTTGCGACAAACTCGCGTTTGTCCCCGTCACGGTGATGTCCACGATGGCGCACGAGACGGGTGAATCCGTACCTTGACGAAGCACGCGTTCGAGCGTCATGGCGCTGAATTCGCTTCGTGTACAAACGAGATCGATCTTCAGCCCCTTGATGCCTTTCGAGCGATCCGCGAAGAGTTGCAGACCTCGCCACGACTGTTCCAAACGACGAACTTCGGGGTGTTGCAGGATCGCGCCGATCTGTGCGCCGAGGGCTTTTTCGACACGTTGAATCGCTTCTTGCGGACTGAACCTTCCGCCCGGCTTGCCGCTCATCGCGACAGCCGCGATGAAGGCGTCGAATCGCCCCGACGATTGTTGCTGGGGCGGCGGAGCTGCTGGAGCCGGGCTTTCACCACCCCCCGAACCATCGGTGTCGACCATGTCGAGAATCGATGCGATCGAGGCTTCGTTCGCGGCAGGCGTTGGAGCTGCAACGGGCCGCGGTCCACCGCTGCTTGCATCTGGCAGGAGACGCAGGACTTCCAGGACAAACGGGGACGACTTCCAGATGCGGTCGAGTTCGACGCGTGCTTTGTCGCGATCGATCGATCCGTCGCGCAATCGTTCGAGCAGCAACTTTCCATCGATGAGGGATCGCAAGAGCGGCACCGATTCGCACAAGCCGTCAGGCCGGAAGCTCTTGAGGCTCGTGAGTGGAAGATCGATCCGAGCGTTGCGTCCTTCTGCGAGCACGCTTGGTACATCGAGCGCGATGCGTGGACGCAGGCGCGTGAACAAGTCATCGAACGCCAGCGGATCGACACGGATCGCCAAGTCCGGAGCGTTGGCCCCGGCATTGTATTCGTCTCGCGGCAAAAGGTCTGTCACGACCAACACTCGCAGCGGCAATACCGGCCCTTCTGCTTGTGCGGCTGGTGCGTCCTCGCCGACGTTGAAGCTCATCCCGCCCTTGATAAAACCCTTCGTTTCGCCCGACATGCGCCCGAGGATAGGAGCGGATGCGCGGCACGTGAAGCGTCAACCGCAAACTGTCCTTTCATGGCGCCCCTGCTAAGCTCCGCGCCCCTATGGAAATGGCTCAATCCGTGCTCGATCCGGAAGCTCCGCTTGGTGTGTTCGATTCGGGTCTCGGAGGCTTGTCAGTTGTGCGAGCGCTTCGACGCCGATGCCCGCATGAAGACATCGTGTACTTGGGCGATACCGCGCGTGTCCCGTATGGAACGCGTTCGCCAGAAACGGTTCTTCGTTACGCCTTGGGCTGCGCGAAGGTGCTCTTGCGTCGAGGCGTCAAAGCGATTGTCGTCGCCTGCAACACGGTGAGTGCTGTTGCTCTCGACATGTTGCGTATCGAGCTCGATCGACCAGTGCTTGGTGTGATTGTTCCTGGAGCTCGTGCTGCCGTCACTGCGGCCAAAGGTGGTGCAGTGGGTGTGTTGGCGACGACCGGAACGATCGCGTCAGGGGCGTATCCGCGCGCGGTCGCATCGGTGTCGACGCGAACTGAAGTGCTTGGACAAGCAGCTCCGCTTCTTGTGGCGCTGGCAGAAGAAGGTTGGCTTGAAGGTGAGGTTCCGCGTCTCGTTGCGCGTCGATATGTCGAGCCGCTTGTGAAGTCTGGCGCGCAGTGCATCGTGCTTGGATGCACGCACTTTCCGTTGCTTCGAGGGCCCATCGAGAGTGAAGCGGCGGAATTGGCGGGACGAACCTTGCCGATTGTCGACAGCGGCATGGCAACAGCCGATGATGTCGGGATGTTCCTGGAAGAACGTCGACAGTTGTCTAGACGAACCCGTCGCGGATCGCTCGAGATGTTTGTCACGGATCTACCGAAGAGTTTCTCTTCGGTCGCCGAACGGTTCCTGGGTGAACCCGTAGGCGATGTGCATCAGATCGACCTCTAGCCTAAAATTGGTGCGTCTCGGTTGAACCCTCGAGTGCGAGCGTCGACGAGGCGCCTGCCGACAACACGCTCGCGACTTGATCGAAGTATCCCGTACCGACTTCGCGTTGGTGCCGAGTGGCGGTGTAGCCTGTTTTCTCTGCTGTGAATTCGTTTTGCTGTAATTCCGAATAGGCGCTCATTCCCCGCATCCGGTATTCGCGGGCCAACGTGTACATGGTGTGGTTCAACGCGTGAAACCCAGCGAGGGTCACGAATTGAAACTTGTACCCCATCGCCCCGAGCTCGCGCTGAAAATTCGCAATCTGCGCGTCATCGAGGTTTTTCTTCCAATTGAAGGAGGGCGAGCAATTGTACGCCAAAAGTTTGTCTGGGAAATGTTGATGTACTCCCTCGGCAAATCGCTTGGCTTCTTTCAAGTCCGGCTTGCTCGTTTCGCACCACAACATGTCCGCGTGAGGCGCATACGCGCGCGCACGGGCAATTGCGGAATCGACGCCGCCTTTCCACGAATAAAACCCTTCTGCCGTTCGTGGCCCAGCCAAAAAGGGTTTGTCTCGAGGATCAATGTCACTCGTGATTAGTTTTCCGCTTTCCGCGTCTGTCCGCGCAATGAGAATCGTGGGCACGTTCAATATGTCTGCGGCAAGTCGCGCCGCCACGAGCGTCCGAATGAATTGGGACGTCGGGACCAACACTTTGCCGCCGAGATGCCCACATTTCTTTTCCGATGCGAGCTGGTCCTCGAAATGCACGCCCGCTGCCCCGGCTTCAATCATGGCTTTCATCAGTTCGAAAGCATTGAGCGGCCCGCCAAATCCGGCCTCGGCATCGGCAACGATTGGCGCGAGCCAATACCGCTCGGAATGCCCCTCGGCATGCTCGATCTGAT
>JBGAOI010000118.1:0-5633 GCA_044221885.1 Polyangium sp. (in: bacteria) | reverse complement strand
GTGCGGATACAAGCTCTGATCGGGATACATTTCCCCAGCGAGGTTCGCGTCGGCGGCGACTTGCCAGCCGCTGACGTAAATGGCCAGAAGTCCCGCCCGCACTTGTTGCATGGCTTGATTGCCCGTGAGTGCGCCCAGTGCCGCGATGTAGTTCTCCGAATGCAAAAGACTCCACAATCGCTCGGCTCCCAGTCGAGCCAGCGTTTGTTCAATGTTGAATGAACCGCGTAATCGCGCCACGTCGTCCGTACTGTAAGGACGAACGATTCCGTGAAAACGGCCCGATCTTGTACGACTTTCCGGCACCGATGACTCAATCGTGGATATCGCGTGCACAGCGGACATCGTTCTTCCTCCCATCCTGAAAAAACAAACCGTGTTGACGATTTGGAGATATTTATGCAGCCGCGGAGATGATCTCGCTTGTAAAGCCCAGGCGCTCGTAGGCAACGGTTGTCAAAAACGGCTCGAAATCTGGAGCAAAAACGAGCCGTTCAAAAATCTCGCGAGCTTCGGTGAGCCGATGTTCTCGAGCTACGGAAACGCCGCATAAATGCTGGAAGCGGGCGTCGATGAGCCGTGCCAAACGACTTCGATCCAAGGGTGTATCGTCGACACTTGCGCCATGACGAACCCATTGCCACACCTGAGCGCGACAAATTTCTGCGGTCGCGGTGTCTTCCATCAAGTCGTACAACGGCACGCAGCCAATGCCGCGGAGCCAAGATTCAATGTATTGCAATCCAACATCGATGTCGTGAACGAGTTCGGCTTCGGTGCGCCGTCCGTCTGGTGTCTCGATCAAGTTCATGGATGTGACCAGGACATCATCGCGCTTTTTGTGAATTTGGTTTGGCGTGGACATCCAGGCATCGAATGCGCCTCGGGCGAGGGATACGAGTTGCGGGTGGGCAACCCAGGTTCCATCATGACCAGCTCGTACTTCGCGCTCTTTGTCCCGACGCACTTGTTCGAGCGCCAATCGATTTCGCTCGGCATCTGTTTTGATGGGTATTTGTGCGGCCATGCCGCCCATGGCAAATGTTCCGCGCCGATGACACGTATGGATGAGCAAGTCTGTGTAAGCTCGCAAAAATGGTTTGTCCATGGTGATGGTGCTGCGATCGGGCAAGAGAGCTCGAGGGTCGGCGTGGAGGGTCTTGATGAAGCTGAAGATGTAGTCCCAACGTCCGCAATTGAGGCCCAAGGAGTGGTCTTTCAATTCGTACAAGATTTCATTCATTTCGAACGCGGCTGGCAACGTCTCGATGAGCACGGTCGCGCGAATTGTCCCATTGGGAAATCCTTCATGTCGTTCGGAAAAATCGAAAATGTCGTTCCAGATTCGCGCTTCGAGAGCGCATTCCAGTTTGGGAATGTAAAAGTAGGGATGTTTGCCTCGAGCAACCAATTCGCGACAATTCTGAATGAAGTAGATGCCATAATCAAAAAGACAAGCGGGAACTGGGATTCCATCCACCAGGACGTGTTTTTCCACGAGATGCAAGCCGCGTGGACGAACGAACAATGTCGCAGGATTGGCGTCGAGCGTGTACGACTTTCCCGTGGCGACATCGACATGCGAAATGGTGCTGCGAATGGCATCCATCAGGTTTTTCTGTCCCGATACGAGGTTTGCCCAGGTGGGGCTCGTGGCGTCTTCAAAATCGGCCATGAAGACGTTTGCGCCGGAATTGAGCGCATTGATGATCATCTTGCGGTCGACCGGTCCCGTGATTTCGACCCGTCGATCGTGCAGATCGTCAGGAAGAGGGGCCACGAGCCATTCGGAGTCTCGCAATTCGTGTGTTTCGGGCAAAAATGCAGGGAGACCGCCGCTGTCGAAAAACGTTTGTCGCGCACGACGCCGCGCCAGAATATCTTCGATATGGGTACGATAACGCCGTGTTAAATCAGCGACGAAGGTCAACGCTTCTTGCGTGAATACTTCACGGAGCCCGGGTATGTCCGGGCCGAGAATCGTAATGGCTGAGCTATTGTTGTGCATGAACACTTGCTCCTCAGGGGCAAGACCAAGTGTTCAATCGGCACTTCGAAACGTCAATGCGTTGATCCGGTAAAGTTTTTCTTGGCGAACGTTTTCAACAACGCGCGCCCGTTCGCTTCTCGTTTACGTCAGACACCGGCGAGGACGCCAAACGCTTTCTTCAATTCGTCCATTCGCGTCAGTGCTCGTTCGTCGGCGGTTTGCATAGATTCGCCATTGGCCATGGGTTCGCGTATGTCAAAGTAAAACTTGATCTTGGGCTCGGTGCCGCTCGGTCGCGCAATGATGCGACTGCCGCCTTCCAAATCGAATGCAAGCATGTTTGTCACGGGTAGCGTCAACGCTTCCGTGTGCCCGTCCGTGTGCGTCCGCACGCGCGTCTGAAAATCAGCCATCGACAATACCGCCAAGGGGCCGACGTGGTTGGGTTTGGCTTCACGCAAACGATTCATGGCGGCTTTCATGAGCGACATGCCATCGGCTCCTGGCAAGGTGACGGAACGTTGCCCGCTGGCGTAATGGCCGTACCGTTGAGACAAACTTTCGAGTTCATCCAGAACGCTGCGGCCGTTTTTCTTGAGCAACGCGGCGAGTTCGGCGAACAAAACACCCGCCGAGATGCCGTCTTTGTCCCGCACGAGCGGGCCGACGGTGTACCCAAGCGCTTCTTCGTATCCGAAAACGAAGTGCAACCGTTCGGACTTTTCGAGCTCCATCGCGCGATTGGCGATCCACTTGAAGCCTGTCAACGTTTCTTCGTAACGAACTCCGAGGGTCTTGGCGATGGCGCCGAGCATCGGCGAAGAAACGATGGACGCGATGACGACCTTCTGCGCGGCGTCTTTCACCGGAGTTTCGGAAGACAAACACGCCGGGGATGTCGTGAGCAAGTAGTGACCAAGCAGCGTACCGACTTGGTTGCCGGTCAATTGGGTATAACCACCGCCGGGTTTGGGAACGGCGACGGCAAGGCGGTCGGCATCGGGATCATTGGCCAAGACGAGATCGGCACGTTCTTTTTCGGCCAGGGCGAACGAGAGGTCCATCGCGCCTTTTTCTTCGGGGTTTGGAAAGGCAACCGTGGGAAAGTTCCCATCGGGTTCGGCTTGCTCTGGCACCGTCATGTACCCGCCAAACCCAGCCCGCGACATGGCCATGCGCATGTACTTTTCACCAACGCCGTGCATGGGCGTGTACACGATGCACAAGTCATTGTCTCGAGCTGGGCGGACCCAAAGTTTGTCAATCTCGGACATGTAGTTTTCCAAGAGTTCGTCGGGGAAGAACTTCGTCCAGCCGTCCGCTTGGGCTTGCTCGAAACTCATCGTGGGGACGTCTTTGGCTTCGGGACACGTCTCGATAGCGGCAGCGATGCCTTTGTCGTGGGGTGGAATGATCTGCGCTCCATTGTCCCAGTAGGCTTTGTAGCCGTTGTACTCGGGCGGATTGTGGCTCGCGGTGATCATCACGCCGGCTGCGGCGCCAAGTTTGTCCACGGCGAATGCGGCAAACGGTGTGGGGCAGAGGCTTGGAGCCACCAACGAACGAATACCCGCGGCAGCCAGGACTGCGGCGGTTTCTTGGGAATACTCCCAGCTATGACGTCGCCCGTCGTAGCCGATGACGACGCCACGCTCGAGTGTTTCCGGGCGCGCGTTTGTCTTGAGGTACCTCGCCAAACCCAGCGTCGTACGGCGAATGACGGCGAGGTTCATGCGCGTTTCTCCGGCGCCCATGACTCCGCGAAGTCCAGCGGTGCCAAACTCGAGTGGTCCGGCGAATCGTTCGCCAAGTTCGCGAAGGGCAGCGTTTTGTGTCGCTTCGTCTTCGGTTTGTGTGGCGTCGTCGACGATGCGGGCGAGTTCGTCGCGAGTGTTGGAATCGGGATCTGCGGCAATCCAGGCTCGGGCGCGGTCGAGGAGGTTGGTCATCGTGGGCTCTTTGTATCATTGCTCGTCGCTCTTGCGTGCGTTGTTGCGCGCGTGTCTGGTACGACAGCGAAATCGTCATGGACTTTTCGTTCGATGAAGTGGCGCTCGAGTTTCGGGCGCGGGCCGTGGAGTTTGCGCGGGCGCACCTTGTGGAGGGCGTCGCGCAGCGCGACCGTGAAGAGAGTTTTTCTCGACCGCTTTGGCAAACATGTGCTGAGTTTGGGCTTCTTGGCCTACCGTTTGCCCCGGAACATGGTGGCAGCGGTCAAGACATACTGACGACGATGCTCGTGATGGAGGGGTTGGGGTACGGCGGGCGAGATCACGGATTGCTTTTTGCAATCAATGCGCAAATGTGGGCCGTGCAGCATCCACTCGTGAAGTTTGGCACGGAAAAACAGCGTGATCGTTGGCTCGGGAGACTCATTCGTGGCGAAATCATTGGGGCGCATGGAATGACGGAGCCGGAGTCGGGGTCGGACGCATTGCACATGCGTATGCGCGCGACGCGTTGCGAGGGCGGGTATGTGCTCGATGGGGTGAAGACGTTCGTGACGAATGCGCCGATGGCCGACATGGCGGTGGTGTTTGCCGTGACGGACCCGGCGCGAGGAACGTTTGGGATATCTGCGTTTGTCGTAGAAAAAGGTATGCCGGGTTTTTCTGCTGGTATAACGATTTCTAAAATGGGACTACGTACGTCGCCGATGGGTGAAATCGTGCTCGAGAATTGTTTTGTGCCCGAAGAGAATCGATTGGGTCGGGAGGGGCAGGGCTCGATTCTTTTTCAATCGTCGATGCAGCGTGAACGAGCGTGTATTTTGGGCGTTGCCGTGGGCGCGATGGAGCGGCAGTTGGAAACGTGCATCGAGTACGCTCGAACGCGTCACCAATTTGACAAACCCATTGGGCATTTTCAGGCGGTCTCTCATCGATTGGCCGATATGAAATTGCGCCTCGAAACGTCCCGGCTGCTTCTTTACAAAGTGGCATGGCTCGAAAAAATGGGCAAACCCGCGCATCTCGAAGCGGCGATGGCCAAATTGCATTTGAGCGAAGTGTTTGTCCAATCGAGCCTCGATGCGATTCGCATACATGGTGGATATGGATATACAACGGACCTCGAGGTCGAGCGAGATCTGCGCGACGCTGTCGGCGGGACGATTTATTCAGGAACGTCGGATATGCAGCGAAATATCATTGCGAGATTGTTGGGTGTGGGAGCGGGTTGAGGCTTCGTTCGTTTGCCTGAGTACGTGACGTCGTTTGTCGATGTGTGCATTGCGCGAATCGCGCATTGTGAATACGGCCGTAATTGTGGGGTCTCTGGGGCCAAACGATTTTCGTAAAAAGTTTCTGGCCGGTGCGTCCTGGGCATGTCAAGGGCGGCTCCGTGAGCCGAGACGAACATAGCCGCACGAAACACGACGAGTGGACGAAGGACGTTTTGAAGTTGTGGCTGGAGGAACTGGGGCAGGTGCAGCTCGATGCGCGGATTGCCGGAACGGTGCGTCGCGGCGACGTGCTGTTCAAGGAAGGCCGGCCGAACGCGCGTGCTCGAAGCAAGCTTGGATTGCTGGGACGTTTGGCGCGGGGTTTGGTCCTGTTCGAAGCGTTTTGGAATGGGATGACGGCTTGGGACCTGAAGACGTGTGTGGTCAAGGCCATTGAACACACGGCGCAACGGATGCGGG
>JBGAOI010001189.1:0-2382 GCA_044221885.1 Polyangium sp. (in: bacteria) | reverse complement strand
GGACGAAGCATTTTGAGTGCATACCGTTGATCGAACGGACCGATGCATTCGTACACCGAGCCGTACTGACCATCCCCGATGAGCGCACCCACGACGTACGTGCCCCGCGCAGACGTCAGCGTCGTCCCTGGAACAGGAAACGGCAGGAGGTGCGAAGCAGTTGCAGGGGCCCGGTTCACGATCGATCAACGTAGCAAGAATAAGCGCGTGCGTTGCGTGTCCCCCGACTTCTCATCACGGCGATGCTCAGCCCACTTGGCCTTGCCGAAGAAGCTCTTCCGTTACCGATCGTTCGACACCAAGCGCGCTACCAATATCGAAGAGCATCGTGCGTTCCGAATCGGTCACTTTACCGTCGGCCACGATCACGCCCACGGCCAAACTCAGAGCGACGCGACATGCTGCGGGACTGCCCAACGTGGCTCGAGCTCCAGCAATCAGCGCCGCCGTACCGGCAGCCTTTCGCGCAGCATCAAGGCGCTGGACGATTTGCTCCAACATCTCGGACGTGACTTTTCGGTCCGTCAGCGACTGAACGCTTCGCGAGAAGTGCGCGCGTTCTTCGGGGGCAAAAGAGCCATCCGCGTACGCTGCGAGATACATGATCTCAATGAGTGCCTCGAGCTTGGGCTCATCGAGTGAATGCGCGGACCTCAAAGAGATGGGGCTGCTCATGAATTCCAGTCCTACACCGTCCCGCCCCGCGCCAAAAGCCTAGCTTCACACAAGGTGCGAACCAAGTGGCTTCAATGTCAAACGCAGGACACACAGATACCCCTGAAATTGCCAGGTTTCGACCACCACTGTGGCATCCTTGCTCAATGCGACGATTCATCGAGGTGGCTACGGCTCTGGCGTTCTCGAACATCGTCGTCCTGACGGGTTGTGGCGCGGGCGTGCAAACCACGCCGCAACCTCCTTCCAGCGCAGAAAATTCAACGGCGCCAACCGTTGCTGCTCCAACGAATCCTCCTCCCCTGCCCTTCCGATTGCCATGTGGCGAAAATGATCTCGAAGGTTGCACCAAAGGCTGTGACGAGCGCGTCACGGAAGACTGCACGACACTCGGCTTCATTTATTACGAAGGCAAAGGAATCGAAGCGAATCCAACGCGGGGAATCGAGATCTTTCGATCGTCCTGCCTCAACGACAGTGCCCGCGCCTGCATCAAGCTCGCCGACCTTTATCACGCTGCGGTACTGACCGATGATCCAGCGGCCGAAGCCGTCTTGTACACACGTGCATGTGATGCCGGGGCAAACCGCGGATGCTTGGGAGCAGGAAGAACGTACGTCGAGGGACGCGGCGTCGATCGCGATCCGAACATGGCTGCCAAGTTTTTCTCGCGCGTCTGCGAACGCGGAAACGCCGACGCGTGCCTCGAATTGGCCCGGCTACACGACCGCGGCGAAGGCGTGAAAAAGGACCAACTACTCGCGATGCGGCTCTACACGAAGGCTTGTCAGCTTGGTTCGAGCGAGGCGTGCGTCACGGCTGATCCCAAGGGGGAATCCGAGTTTGCGCCCCCTCGCGAATAGAGGAAGAGTTTGGCGGATTGAACCTATGCGAATGGTTTGACGCGGAACACATAGCGTTCCGCAGTCAAACCATTACGCCTCAGTTGCTTCGAGTGATCGTCAGGACAAGCGATTCACCGTCGACCACAAGTTCGCGGCGTTCCCCGGCAAACGATGCCGCTCCGACGTCCAGGGTCCGCACGAGCGCTTCGCTGCTGATTTCCGCCCGCGCTGTGTCGACCACACGTTTGACCCGATCGCTTCCATCGATCGCCAACGAGATACGGTCCGTAAAACCAAGCTGGATGTCTTTGCGCAACCCTTGCACGCGCGAGAGGATTTCACGCGCCAAACCTTCGTCCCGCAACGCATCCGTGAGCGCCGTGTGCAACACGACGACACCGGTTTTTCCTCCCGCAGCGGCGAAGTCCTTGCCGGCTTCGACAACCACTTCGATTTCTTCAGGCGTCAACGAAACGCTCTCGCCATCGATATCGATCGAAACAGACCCGTTGGTCACGAGCTCGCTGCGCAGAGCTGCGGCATCGGCTTTCGCCAAGACCTGTTTGGCTTGCTGAACCTTCTTGCCCAGCTTCGGACCAAGTGCTCGGAAATTTGGTTTGAGCACATACTTGACTGCTTGGCCCTCTTGCCCCGGCTCGAGGAACCGGACTTCGTGCACGTTGATCTCTTCCGCGATGAGATCCGCATGTTTTGCTAGAGCAGCCCGCAATCCGTGGCTCGACACAACAATGTCGGCCCGCGCCAACGGTTGTCGCACCTTGAGCTTGTTGATGGTTCGGACTTGCAAACCCAAACTGACAAGCTCACGAACCGCGCGCATTTCTGCGGCCAGAGCTTCGTC
>JBGAOI010001188.1:0-2385 GCA_044221885.1 Polyangium sp. (in: bacteria) | reverse complement strand
TTTCGCCTTGAACGCGGGCAAGAGCTTCTTCCTCGCTCCTCAGAAGACCTTTTTTCTCGAGAAACGTATACGAGCATTCGCAAAAGGACTTCATCGCGGGCATTTCTGCGCACGCTTCGACGTACTTTTGCTTCACCATATCCGCCGGTAACTTATCACCACATTCCGCCGGCAAACTCTCGAGTGCTTTTTTCGCATTGGGATTGTTGGCGTCTTTACGCTCCTCCGCCGTGGTCCTTTTCACGACGCTCTCCCACGAACATTGGCAAAAAGCGTCCAGCTTCGGATCGGAGTTACATTCCGCAATGAACTCTTTGCGTTCGGCTTCGAGCGCCGCGGCTGACGAGCTTGATTCAGCGTTGCCCGAGGATTCGTTTTTTGCAACGGAGCCAGCGTTCGGCGGAGGGGTGGAACCTCCACAAGCGATGACCAGCAACGAGAACGCAACGAGACCCGAACGTAAAACTTGGTTCATCGCGGGGCTTTCGCAGATTGTTTCGTTTGCTGCAAGTGAAATGTGGCGCGTCTCGTTTTCTTTATTGACTTCGAGCGTAACGATACGTGACCGTGGACTCCATGCTGTCCACGCAACGTTCGACGATGGGCCTTTGGCTCGGGTCCCTGATTCTCGCCACTTCTTCCTGCGGACCGGAAATCATTGTTCCACCGCGCGGAACCAGTGGTTCGTCCAGTTCGTCCAGTTCGAGTTCCACCGGGGCCGGAGGTTCGTCCGCGTGTGTGCTCGACGATGTCACCACGTGGGACATCGAGGCGTACGATGCAGGAGGCGATCATCCACGATTTGCGACGGCTACGAGCGGTGTTCCTTGGGTGGCATTGGCGGTGGCGAAAGGAAATGTTGTTCTGGAAAAACTCGGGGTGAGCGATCAAGGCATTGTGGTTCTGGAACAATTCGAGATTCCGGACAGCCTCGTGTACCCGTTGGCCTTCGATGCGAACGATGCTTATTTCGTATTGATTTCGACCACGGGCAACAATTGGAATGGAACATTGGAAATTTGGCTCGTGGACCGAGCGACGGGGTCGGTGTTGCGTCAGCCTTTGGGACATCCCGACAATCCGAATTACACGATTCGAGCGGCTTTGGGAATCGTCGATGAAGGTATTGTCGTGGGGTACGCGCGTCTGGCTAACAACGAAGGCAGGATCGAAATTCGCAACGACAAACTCGAAGTGACCGATTCGTTGCCCGTGATGCAAACGGACATGCTGGGCGTTTGGCGGAGTCAAACAGCATTCGATGTGCACTTGAGTAAAACCCAGGTGGTGGAAGTTCGGTCGGGTATGATGCAGCAAAAATTGAAGGTGTCACCGAATTCTGTGATTGGTGGCTTGGGCGATTATCGCGTGGACATCGATGGCGATTTTCGTTTGTCAAACGATACCAATACGTGGATCGCTCCATGGCCGCATACGCAGATATCTCCGCCGGCTGTCGTGAGAATGTACGAAGATACACCGGTATTTTCGGTCGAAACCGAATTGACTGGGGTCGTGGGGTATCCGAACAAGGGCGTGCTCGAATGGTTACGTATCGAATCGACGCCGGGCGCATCGGGCATTGGTGTCGCCGTCATGCCGGTGATTGAAGCACGACGGATCGGGCTTTTTTATGTGGCGCTCGATATTCCGCATCCCGAACAGCCTTTGCGTTACTTCGGTCGAACTTGTCCCGAAGGTTTGTGACGGGCGCCGTTGTCGGCGAATGGCACATGTGCCAGCACGAATGAGCATTCTTCGCCGCGTTTTGGACGTATTCGTGGCGCATTTCATTGGCACGGCGCATGCTGTGAGCCGCGAGCAAACGCGGCGAGACGAAAACTGCGCATACCCGCAGTTCCATTGGAGGATCTCATGAAGAAGTGGAATTGGAAGCATCAAGTGGCAACGATGGCAGCGCTTGCCTTCGGTACGTTGATGATGGGCACATCGAGCGTCGCGTGCGGCGGCGTGAACGTCGACGGCGGAGGCAACAACGATGCTGAATGCGTCGTTGGCGGATGCAGTGGCCAATTGTGTGTCGAAGCGGGAGGAAATGACGGCGTATCCACGTGCGAATGGCGTGAAGAATACGCTTGTTACCAGCAGCATGGCGTGTGTGAACGCGGCGCGGACAATCAATGCGGTTGGCGGGCCACGCAAGCTTTGCAAGATTGTGTCACGGCGGCGAACAATCCAATGATGACCCGTACGCCCGCATCAGGTGCATGTATTCGCAATTCGACGGATGCGTGTTCGGCTGACGCAGATTGCGCCACGGGCGGATGTGGTGGTGAATTGTGCGAAGGCAAAGGCAACGGCGGCGCGACCACATGCGAGTGCACCGCGCCCCAAGGCGTTTCGTGCGGTTGCGTGAACGGAACG
>JBGAOI010001187.1:0-2386 GCA_044221885.1 Polyangium sp. (in: bacteria) | reverse complement strand
AGCACGGGAATGCGTTCAGGTGGCGGAGGCAATTCCACCGGAAGTCCAAGCAGCGTACCCAAAGGCACGAGAGCGATCGGTCTGCCGTCGACAACGATCGCGTGCGTTTGCTCCACCTCGAGAATCTCCGCCGTACTGATGCGCAAGATGCGTTGAATGGACGAAATTGGCATCGCGAACTGCTCGTCACCCACGCGCAAGAGAAGCGAATGGACCACGTAGATCGTCAACGGCAGAACGATCACGAACGTCGTTCCGATTCCTTGCCGCGATTCAACGGTGACCGAGCCATGAAGCTTTTCGATGTTTGTCCTGACCGCATCGAGCCCGACACCTCGTCCGGACAAACCGCCCGCTTCGCTCCGTGTCGTGAGGCCCGGGGCGAAGAGCAATTCCAGGACGCGCGCATCGGGCAATTCGGCGGCTTCAACGGGTGAGAGCAGGTTCGATGCGACGGCGGCTCGGCGTACGCTTGCGACGTCGACACCTGGTCCGTCGTCAGAGATCGTGATCGTGATGACGTCGCCGCGGTGTTCGGCGTGGATACGAATGTTGCCGCGTGGTGGTTTGCCGGAGGCGCTTCGCAAACCAGGCGATTCACAGCCGTGATCGACCGCGTTGCGCAGCAGGTGGTACAGCGGGTCGCGCAATTCTTCGAGGACCTTCTTGTCGAGCTCGAGTTCCGATCCTGTGATCACGAGATCGACCATCTTGCCGCCTTCGCGCGCCATGTTGCGCACGGCCCGAGGCAATGGTTCGAGCACACTCGCCAACGGGAAAGTCTGAATGCGACGAATGTCTTCTTGAAGCTGCCCTGAGAGGATCGTCGATTGCAACGCGTCTGCTTCGAACGAGCGCACGATCTCGCGCAAGCGACGTACGAGCATCCGTTCGTGTTCGAGGTCGTCCTGTTGGGTTTGGATCAGTCGCCGTGCCCAACCATCGACATGCGGAGGTGCGTCATCACGAACCATCGCGCGGATCGAGGTTTGGTTTTTGAAACGATCTTCCTCCGCGGACAACACGGCTCGCAGCTCCGCCAAACGTTGGTCCGTACGAACTCGTGCTGCCAAGAGTTCGCCCACTTGCGCCATGAGGCCCGACAACTTTTTCATCGAGACGCGTAACGTCTCTTCGCCTGCTGGACGCACGGGTGGATTGGGGATCGAGACCGCATTGCTTCCCGCGCGAGAAGGTTGTCCGGGGTTTGGCCCTCCGACCGTGATCGTGCGCGCTCCGGGCAACGACAAATTGGCCGATGTTCCTGGAGAGATTGGCGCTGTCGTGCCGGGTGTCGCCGGAGCTCCGGTCTTCGGCGAATTCGGACCAACCGCGCCTGTACCCGCTCCCGTTCCACTTCCACCGCCAGTTCCAGGGTTTGCGGCAATGGGCGGTGGAACCGGCGAAAGGCCCTGCCCTGCATACGTCGCGGGAGGTGCAAATCCTCGCGGCGGTGTCAGATGCGCGAGCGTTGGCATCTTGATGCCCGTCGGGTTTGTCGTGGGCGTCGGCGTCAACGCACCTGGCGGTGGTTCGCTGTGTTTGGTTTTGGGTTCGACGTAGTTCGGTCGCGATCGTCCTGACGGTGGTGGCGGGACGTCGGCGACCTTGTGCTGCCGGAGAATCGACTGTGGACTTCTCGAACGCGTAGCGACGGTGATGCTCTCGGTCGGTGTGACGATGGGCAACTGCGGCACAGGCGGCTGGAGTGGCGGTGCATGCAGGGTTTGCAAATCTTCACTGGCCGCCTCGTGAACGGTTTCGAGCGCGAGGATCGACTCGGTAACGATGGGATCCGGTTCTTCATTGGGATCGACGCGTAGGGCGTGCGGAACCGTCGACAACGCAGCGTTGAGCGTATCGAAAACTTCCGCCGTACGCGAGTCGTGATCGCCACGAAGGTCGGCCAGGACAGACTCGATGGCATGTGCCAGACGTGCTGTTTGGGCAAACCCCAGCGACGCGGCAGCACCTTTCATGTTGTGCGCTTGCCGAAACGCTTCGTCGAGCAGTTGATCCTTGGCTGCGCCCTCAGCGCCTCGCTCAATGAGCAACAACGCCGTGCCAATCCGCTCGACTTGCTCCGTTGCTTCATTACGCAACGTTTCGCATAGCGATTCGAACGCCGCATCGTCGAGAGGCATCAGCCACGCTCCTCAACGCGCAATGCTCGATCGGCCAAGAGTGAAACGAGATCCAAAACCACCGTGCGATCTTCCATGACGCCCAACGTGTGGCGTTGAACGAGCGGCGGGAACGTAGGCATCGCTTTGGCGATTGTCCGC
Organism: Polyangium sp. (in: bacteria); assembly: GCA_044221885.1. Classification (GTDB taxonomy): domain Bacteria; phylum Myxococcota_A; class Polyangia; order Polyangiales; family Polyangiaceae; genus Polyangium. The sequence continues at coordinate 101 of JBGAOI010001187.1, read as the reverse complement.
CGATTTACCTCGATGATGTTGTGCAAAGCGTCAGCAGCGACGCCACACACGACCTGCGCGTTCGACGCCATCACGAGATGCTCCGCTTCGCGTGTTGCGGG
>JBGAOI010001186.1:0-2387 GCA_044221885.1 Polyangium sp. (in: bacteria) | reverse complement strand
GCCCCTAGAAAGTGGGGCGCCTACTCGATGGTGCCGCGAATGCCGAGAAATCAAGCCTCGACAAGCGCAATAAACGAAGTGGCGGAGTAGTGTTAATATGGCGACGTGTCAACTCTCATCCCCTTGCACATCGTCGCCTTTGGGACGTAGCCCATGTCGCTCGAGCAAACGGTACACCAGCGTTCTCGATACCCCAATATCCTCGGCCATGCGTGATATGTTGAAGCGGTGCAATCGCAGTTTCTCTGCAAGATACCGAGCCTCGAGCTGCTCCAACGCAACCTCGCGCATTTCTTTCAACGACAATTTGAGCAGTGCCTGGATATTCCCACCCTGCGTATCCGAGGGGGTGGAGGGTGAGCCACGATTTGCCGTGGTGCGTCCCGGATTATCGAAAATGTCACCGAGCAAATCCGGAAAAAGCAGCATTCGCGTAACGACATTGCGCAGTTCCCTCACGTTGCCCGGCCAATCGTGGGCGACGAGTAAATTCATTGCTTGCGGCGGGAGTGCGGAAACGCGACTACCTGGCTGCTGTTTCTCGAGCAAATGTTCGACAAGCAGCGGAATATCTTCCTTACGGTCGCGCAAGGCTGGAACGTGCATTTCCACGACGGCCAGGCGATAATACAAATCTTCCCGAAATGAACCATCCGCAATACGTGCACGCAGATTTCGATGCGTCGCCGCAATCACGCGTGCATGAAGTGGTCGCGATTCGGTCGCGCCCAAACGTCGTATTTCTCGCGCTTCGAGGGCTCGGAGCAGTTTTGGCTGGAGATCCAGCGGCATTTCACCAATTTCGTCGATAAAGAGTGTGCCGTGTCCCGCTTCTTCGAGTAGTCCCGCACGCGCATTTGCCGCACCCGTGAAAGCTCCACGTGTGTGTCCAAACAATTCTGCTTCGAGAAGCGATGGACTGACGGCACCGCAATCGAGCACCACGAAGGGTGCGCTTTTTCGAGGGCTCGATTCGTGAACCGCTCGGGCGAGAACCTCTTTGCCCGTGCCCGATTCGCCCAGCAAAAGGATCGTTTCCGCCGTGGCCGATGCTCGTTCGAGTTTGGCGAAGAGTGCCCGCATGACGATGCTGTTTCCGACGGCTGCTCCAAAACGTCCCGCTGTCGACAACGGAACGACCGCAGGCGCGCCTGTCGCGCTCGCCTTGAACTGGGAGTTGCCAATCCGAGCAACTCGGCCGAAGTCCAAAATGGCCTCGATGATGGGCACGTGATCGATGAACGTTCCGTTCTTGCTGCCCAGGTCGCGCAAAACGATGCCGCGCGGCGTGAGCTTTACCTCGCAGTGGCGTCGCGATACCTGGCGGTCGGCGACGACCAGATCCGACCCCGCCCCGGACCCGATGACGAGTGGCTCCAGTCCAAGCATTGCCGAGACCTCCGGCCGCGGTGGCGATGCAAGCGTGATGCGGACATTGGGCACAAGGACGGCGTGATCGTCGACCTGGTGCAACGTTGACGTGTCATGGGTGTTGGGTTCCACTCGTGAGGCATCTTCGCGATACTTCTCACGACCTGTCAAGCTCTCTCGCGCAGGATTCTTACTCGGTTGCGCGGACTGTAACATCGTGTGCTTTGTGTTCTTGACGCAGGTTTTTCGTGTTGTCCCTAACAGAAATCGAAAGACGGTTGGGCTTGTGGCTTTTATTGGGCTGTCTTGCACGACTCCGCACAGATCACGTCATCGCGTCGCGTGGTGTTCGTTCGCAGCAAGTTGCGCTTCGTAGGCTACGAGTTCTTTGACGAGCTGCGCGATGAGTTGAGCGGCGATGTGTTTGTCGTTGTTGTGGTGCATGGTCGTCTCTTTTCCTGTCACGACGCACGTGCTGCGTGATTACGCGACGGAAGTGAGTAAAGCAACGCTTGTGCCATACTCGAGTTGGCCGTTTTCCCGTTATGATGGGCTGGTGGTGGGTTTGCCCGCGCTCATCGTTGCCTTGTCACCTTGTGTAATGCCGCAATGGGTTGCGGTCGATGATCATGGGCCGGTGGTGCGCAGCGAATAGCGCCGCGATTCACGAAGAAATCGCACTGTGGTTATGCGGTCACAATGCGGACGAACCGATGCTCGCTTCCGCGCCAATCTCGTCCGATGGGTCTTGGTGGGCGACTTGGGCGAGGATTGTTGATAAATCGCGGGCCAATGGACGTTTTGCGGGGTCGATGCTGAGGCACGACTGGATGAGGTCGGCCAGTTGGGGCGTCATGGATGGGCACTGTCGGAGACGTGTCGAAACGGCTGGATCGTCCGCTGTGCTGCCGAGCAATACGGGCGGTTTGGTAAACGGCATTTTGCCGACCAGCAATTCATACGCAATGACCCCCAAGCTGAAAATGTCGGAAGCTGACTGCGCGTATCTCGAGCCA
>JBGAOI010001185.1:0-2389 GCA_044221885.1 Polyangium sp. (in: bacteria) | reverse complement strand
TCCATGTTCGACGGGAAGAAGTATTGGGAGAAAGTGCAAGTCATCGGCACGGGCACCATTACGATTCAAATCCTCGATGCTGCCGGAAACCTCATTCCCGATAACGTCATCCCTGGCAATTCAATGGGTTTCACCAGCCGAACGATTCGTTTGTGGGACTTGAACCCCATTACGTATCCGACGATTCGTCTCAAGGCAACGCTTGCGCCCGCTGCCGTGCTCGACGAATGGTCGGTCGTGGGCAACGACGTATTCGAGTGGCTTTTCTCGAATACAGGAGACCTCGAAGGCTGGGTCGCGAACGACAAGAACGCGACGGCTACGGCGAGCGTGCAAAATGGCGTATTGCGATTGGATGGATTGGCCGCGGGTATCGACCCGAACGTGTAATACTACTTCCCGCAACCCATTGATGCGACCCGCTTCACGCATATCGAAGTCCGCGTCCGCACGAGCAACAACAACCAGAATGACGACCCGGCCATTTTCTGGGATTCCAACTATGGATCCTGGGACAAGAATCGCAGCTTCACGATTGCCGGCTCGTTCTTGTTTGCATTCCAGGACTTGAGTTACGACCTCACGGTGATTCCGATGATGCCTGCCGAACCGTGGCAAGGAATGGTCAACGGAATTCGTGTCGATCCCGTCATTCGTTTCAACGATGTGCTCGGCATGCCGGCCAACGGTTGGTTCGAGATCGACCGCATCGCGATTTACTGAGCGTCGTCTGAAACAGGGGCGTGCATCCATCACGCCCCTAGCCCTGCAACAGCGCCTCATTCTCTTCTTTTTAACGCAAAACGGATACCGTCACCTGGCTCGGCCAATCTCACGGCACGTGCCACCGAACGACGCCGGCTCGATCAAAAAATGGCTCGAGGCGATCCGACAATGCCCGCAATTGATGGCTCGGAACCTGCGGGTAAAGGTGGTGTTCGAGGTGATACGTCAATTCGAGAAAAAGCGCCGGAATGATCCGGCCACGCAAGGTGTGGGTTTGTGTCAGCGGTGAGTCGCCATAATTCCGATGTGGCAAGTGCACCGTAAGCAACGGAAAAACCCAGGCGCCCGTCACCACGAGGCCCGCATAAAGCAGCACCGCCGGTGTCAACGGCCAAAGCAAAACTCCAGCCAAAAGCACGCAAAACGCCCATATTGCTTCAGCCCACATCCAGCGGCGATCCGTCGTGTTCGCTCGTTGACGCGCCCATAACCACAATCGAGGCAGAAAAACCGCGCCATGACGCACGGCCTGCCATATCGTCATCCGTGCTGGATCGCCTTCGGGATCGTTCTCGCCAGGAAAAACTCGATGATGTTGCAGATGCGAAATGCGGTAGGAATGACCGCTCGCCAATAAAATCGCCCCAAACACGAAAAGCGCCACTTCTGTCTCGCGGCGGCTCAGCCCAAGTGAACCATGGACGACATCGTGCGTGACCGTCACGATGGCGACGAAAATGAAAAAAATGATGATGGGCGCCAACCAGTAGAGACCGAGCGCGCAAACAGCGCCGTAAAGCCCGAGCAATACAAATGGGCGAGCAAGCGCCAAACGCCGCTGCCAGGACGTCGTGACGAGCAAATCACGGCCCAAGGCATTAAGCGACGGTAATTCGAGATCATGCGACATCGGTGCGTCCTCGAGAATCAAGAATCCAAGCGGACGATGTACGCGAAGACCGCAATACGTCCCGCGCGACATTGCGACTGCCAAGGACACAAGCCACGGTGCCAAGCCCTGGCCAGGTGGAATCACCCACCATCCAGAATCCGGATAAACCTATATCGTGCGGAATGGCCCGTTGATTGGAGTTGGCAAGCGAAAGGCGAGCGCCCCCAACGGCTCCGCGTGGACGACGTGTAAAACGTTCATACGTGCGCGGCGTTGCGACCTCGTGCACCACGGTGCCTTCGGCCCCGAGCGTTGGATACACCCGCCGCGCGAGACCCAGGAGTTTGTCTCCAATGTTTTTCTTGGACGCTTCATAAGCGTCTTCATCGAGGTTCTGCCACGGCGCAAGTTCGCAATGGGTCGAAAGCATGACCGAGCGAAAACCGGCTGGAGCGCTTTCAAGATCGTTTGGCGCGGAAACACTGATGAACATGTTGTTGCCATTTCCGAGCGGGCTGTTGTAATCGTAGAGAATTTGGTGATGGGTAAACGGCTGTTCGGCCACTTGGGCATCCGGTACGCCGAGAAAAACCACAATGGCGCCGCCTTGCGCATCGGCATCACGGCGCAGGTAGGGTGCCAAAGCTTCGCGAATTTCGGGCGGGCCAATGCGCGCCGTAAGCGGCGCTGGTAATGCGCTGATAACTCGACGTGCACGGAATTCGCCTCGTTGTGTTTCGACGACGAAATCGCCGGCTCGGCCGCGAAATG
>JBGAOI010001184.1:0-2396 GCA_044221885.1 Polyangium sp. (in: bacteria) | reverse complement strand
TTGTTTCGTGTGCGAAGCACACGAAACAATACTGGTCCAGCGCTCGCTGGTCCGGGTCCAGGGGCGGATAGCCCCTGGTCCGGTCTGGGCGGAGAGCCCAGCGCAAGACGCTCAGCGCGGATCCATTTTCAAGAGCGGTACGCTGGCGACCGGGCTCCACGTGAATTTCCCGGCCAAGTTGTACACAAGCGCCACGGGCAATTCGTAGCGGTCGAGCGTAAACGTCATCGTCACTTCCACTTCATTGGCGGAAAGCAACGTTTTGCACGACTCGCCCACGGCTTTGCCATTCGACGCACCTTTTGTTCCGCGGTTTGTCGCAATTTTCACGTCACCGCACGGGAATGCTTTGGCAATCTTTTCGCGCTCGGTCTTGCTGCCGGTCTTGTATTTCGTCTCGGCTGCGTCCATGGCTGCTTTGGTCTTCGCCGCTTCGGCTTTTGCCGCAGCGTCACCCGATTCTGCTTCTTTCGCAGCTTTTTCGTATTCGCCCTTGGCAATGTCGTAAGGAACGCGCAATCGATTGTCGATGTTATCGCCCGCCAAATTCATCGCCCAGGTCACCGTCAATCGCCGCTGCCCTTTGTTGAGCGACGTTTCGTCGACATGATCCGTGAGCGAGATGCTCTTGACCGTCCCCGACAATTCATTTTGCGTAAACGTCACTTCGGGCGTCGACGCCGGAACGTCATTACGCGTGACTTCCAGCAAACTCAGCTTCGCTTTCGCCATGTCTTGGTAAATGACTTTGCCTTCTTTGGGATACACGAGCACGTTCCCCGAAGCATGCACCATTTCGCCATTTTCGAGTTTCACCATTTGCAACGTCATCGCTTGCGGCGGCACTTCGAACGGCATCGGGGCGCTTTCGAGAATGTCGTCCCGGGTGTAGCGAATTTCATTGCGAAGTTTCAGCTTCGTCAAGGGCACCGTCGTCGCGTCTTTGGGCACATCGCCGGCGGCAACCATCTCGAAGACGTTCATCCGATTTTCTTTGACGTCACGAATCGGCAACAGCACGAGGTATCCCGATGACTTGTGACGAATGCGCACATTGTCGCCCGTGAGCGCCAAGTCGAAACGTTCGCTATCGAATTCCGAATCGTACGATTTCACGAAGCGCTTATTTGCTTTGACCACCAACTTTCCGCGGATTTGGGACGGCGGAAGGTCGTTCAACAGAATGGAGTCGCAATCGTTTTTTCGCGTGAAAAAGCGAATCTTTTCCCCCGGACGCCAGGGATGCTCGAGCGTCGAACTGTTTTCATTTTTCCACGCCGTGGGTTTTTCCCCAGTGAACGGATCAGCCTTGGCATCGGCAGGGACGTTGTTGTAATGCAGCGTGTACGATGTCGTGTAATATTCACCAATGCCATCAGGTGAGAAGCGACAATCCACGTCGCGATCCCCATTGATGAAATGGATTTCCCCGTCAAACCAAGGTCCGACCAAGACGTCCCCGGTTTCGTTGGTCGCTTCGATAATCATCCCAATGCCATAGGAGCTGGATGATTCCCGCGTATTGTACGTGCCATTGTCGCGCACATTGGGCATGGCGCGTTCCGACGAATACGGGTGAAACAGTTGGAAATCCTTGATGGCGATTTGAATGCCCCCCGGCAATTTCGGGGCCGTCGCTTGAGCCACCGAACCTTGAGCGGCCCCCGCCGGCGCAGCCGCCGCAGCACTCGACGCGGATCCCGCAGGCGGCGACGCAGAAGCAGCACCTGTCGTTGCCCCCGCTTCCCCCTTGTTACCACAACCAATGGAACTCGATACGATGAGCGCAGCAGCCGCGATGAGTGTGCCGCGCTTTTGATTGTCCTGACGCATGGCGCGCACCGTGCACGCGTCTACGCACCGTTGTCAACTTTTTTTTGACGTTTCTTGCGGTTTCTCCCGGACCACTTTTCCAAAACGTCGCTCAACCGCCAGCGTCAAAAAATCACGCGATGTCGCAAAGGCCGCGCCCCAAGCGCATGTTGCGATAACATTGCGCACTTCAAGCCCGCCGACCTGTTGGGCAAAGGGCAGGATTTGTTACGAGGTTTCGATACGCCCCAAAACAAAGGCATAGCCGCCTTGTCGACATGGACATCGGAAATCGATTCGATGTGCCAAACCCTTTCCAATGCCATTACGGGCAAAGGCGATGCATCGGCGGACGCTTTCGTCGCCACCGCGGAATTGATCGCGGCCAGAAAGAACTTTTTGCACGTGTACAACCGAGTGGCCAAACCCATCGTGCGTGGTGTCCTCGCGCATCTCGGCCGTGAGGACGAATTCCCGCTGTTCTTCAAAGACCTGACGGTAAACGAAGGCGGTTCGTCCACCCCTGCGCCAAACGCTCCTACACCCACGCCCACCTGAATTCCCTTTTCAGCCTGGTGGCACAT
>JBGAOI010001183.1:0-2398 GCA_044221885.1 Polyangium sp. (in: bacteria) | reverse complement strand
GGCATGCGAAACATTCGACACCGCTGCTCGTTCCGCAACTTTATCATTCGCCAATGCTGACGAAGGAGGCGCAGGCTCGGGGTTCGCTTCCGCCGAAGCCAACTCGGGTACATTTTCCACGACGACCTTGGGCGCCTCGACCGACGGAGCCGACGAAACCTCCAATTGTGGTGGGTTTTCCACCGCGGGGTTTTTCGCCGGAGCCGCCGGAGAACCCATCACATACGCTGCAATGGCTCCAGCAACGGTCACTACGCTGGCAATGCCAAGAATCGCTCCCTTGATTCCGCCAATCACCCCCGAAATGGATGCTCCAGACGAACCTGCCCCGGACGAACCTACCCCAGACGCACCTCCGTCACCTCCATTTCCAGCCCCACCTGCCCCACCTGCCGCAATTTGCACATTTAATGCCGCCCAAATTTTTTCCTGCGCTCCCGGAGGTGGCTCCATTGAACGCCCCGTCCAAAGCAATTCACGCTCGCGAGGCGAAAGTTCCGTTCCCTCCTCGAGCAATCGAATCGGGTCTTTCATGGCTTACCTCCCATTACGCCCATGTCGTCTTTTGATTCCGTGCGCAACTGGGGAGCATGCGCAATTTGATTCTGTGCTTGAAAGCGGGTCGTGGCGCGTCGAAACGTTTCTCGCGCCAAACGCAACCGCGAATAAACCGTTCCCAGAGGAACATCGAGCGTCTGGGCAATGTCTTCACCCGTCATACATTCCAACTCGAAAAGTGCAAACACCGCTCGTTGTTCGAGCGGCATTTCATCAAGAATGGCCTCGAGTTTCCGGAGCCCCTGACGTCGTTCCGCTTCAGCCGCGACATCCACACGTTCATCCGGAGTTTCGAGCAAAGGTTCGTCCGAGGTAAATGCAGGATTCGCCCGGGCAGCTTTGCGGCGATCACTCGCAACGCGATAACAAATGCCAAAAATCCACGTGCTCATTTTCGATCGCCCCTCGAATTCTGCAAGGCGACGATGCACCACGAGAAACACGTCTTGCACGGCGTCGGCAACATCGGACTCCCGAACACCGAGGCGGCGCAAGGAGCGCCAAACCAACGGAAAATGCTCGTCATAGATCGGTCGAAAGTTCATGCGCCGGACACATCCACATCCATGATGTTCGCTGAGTGGACCGACGTTTGGTTTGCCATCACAAAATCGTAAAATGTAGTCCAACGCCCAGAAAACCCGCAACGGGCGCCGGCTCGAACAGCGTGAATGTTGTTTCTCGAGCTTCCGCGCCGCTACCTTCCATGCGAGTTGAAATGAAGCGATTGTACGTGACCGGAGCAATGACGGACAATCGAACGGACCAACCCCATGCGAGCGAAAGTGGGCCTCGAAGGAGAGCTGAGGGGCCTAAGCCAACCCAAGGCAACGAGCCTTGACGATTTTCGGCGTAATTGATCCCTGACGCATGGACAACCCCCAGAATGGCTTGACCACAAACGGACAAATGAATCGCAAGCGGGCTTCCGGCAATGCGGGCGCAACCGTCGAGTCGTCCCGTAACAAGGTACGCATTCGCGACTTCTTTGCTGCTGGAATCTTTGATGCTCGCGGACGGAATGACAAAAACCCCCGCCCCAATCGAAAACCGCCGAATATGCAAGGAAAGTCCGCCATCCATTGCAAATGACAACGGCGAAAGAAAACCCAGGGTTTCTCCAACCATCACTTCGCCTCGAATTTGCACTGCGCGTCGCGGAAGAACGCGCACAATGGCCTGCGGATTGGAAGCACGGGGCAATATTTTGATAACTGGTTTGGCGGGAACTTCTTTCCTTTCGACAGGCGCGGAAGGAGACGGTTCGGAAACCGCATCGCCATCCAGCAGGATCGTCAAGGTCAACGCGAGCGCATCGGCCAATTCGACGCACGTCGAGCCCGGATCGGAAAGTTCTCGAATGGAATCGCCAGAACGAATCGTGGCCGCATATCCGTCTTTTCCACGAGAAACCGTAACTTCGTACACCGGTATCGCCGAATCTGTGCTCGTGGCATCGAGTGCGGGACGATGCATTTGTCCTTCGACAGCCGCCGCAAGAGCTTGTGCGTCGGGACAATCCTGCGCTTCGGACGGACGAACAACCACGATTCGCGGCAGTGGCGCGGCCCAAGCGGGCGATGGCCACGCGCAAAGGATTGCAAGGCACGCCAATACGAAGGAAAAACGACGGCTGCTCATGACGCGATAGAATTTATGGCGGGTGGGCGTCAAAAAAAATCCCCGAGGGTTCATGAAGCCCCCGGGGATTATCATGCCTGTTGACCGCGGGTCAATCTTGGCGCTTCACGTACTCGAAATCGACGGCCCGGCCTTTGATGCCGTGTTTCGGCGGCGCAATCCAATGCGCCATCAATTTCGCATCGTAGATGGGCTTTTG
>JBGAOI010001182.1:0-2399 GCA_044221885.1 Polyangium sp. (in: bacteria) | reverse complement strand
GTTGAATTCCGGGCACCCCAACCGCTGACATACTCCATCCGCCAGCTCTTGCATGACAAAAGATGCCCGCGTGTCAAGACGCTCGAGAATCGAATGTGTCTGCTCCATCGTCACTTCGATACGTTGCCGTTCAATACCGATGGCGCAAATGAAGCCTTCGATGGCTCCCAGACAATCTTCGGCCTTGGTTTTACAAGGCTCACCTTCACTACGCGCATTCTCGATCGTCGTCAGGATCGCCTCGACAATCGTCGAAGCCCCAATGCGCTCCTCGTGCATGTTCGCCCCTCCGCTGCGCAACGACGGCGCATTGCGATCTTGATCCGCCATGATTTCACCAAGAATTCATCAATCCACCGATTACATCTCGTCCGGCAGCAGGATACCCCGCCGATTCGAGTTGGGTTTACCAACCACTCTGGGTTTCATCACGAGCTCGATTCGCGTTGGATTTGCTCCTGTAGCTTCGAGTTTGACGGTGTATTCTCCGAACATGTCGCCCCATTGTATCCTGATTGGAAATACGTCGCCCACTTTGCCAACGATTTCGACCACACCTTGCCTACGTACCGCCGCGGTCCCCGCGACCTGCACATCCGCATCGGCGGGCAAAACGACCACTTTACCGCGCACATGGTTTGGCCCCATTGCTCGCAAAGTTGGCTCCTGTCGGATACGCGCAGCGCCTGGGCTCCAATTCGTCGGAACATGATCCGCAGCAGTCGTATCTTGTGAACGACGAGGCGGCAGAGTAGGCGATTTTAAACAAGCTTGGTGCCGCTCCGCTGCTACCTCCTGCGATTCACGCAAATACGACACGCGCATATCCACGGGCACGCATTCCGAATTCGCTTTCCACAATTGATCAACGAGTGTGTCCACATTCATCCCCCACACATGCTCGCTGCCATCTTGCAGAATGGCGACAAGTTCCGCATTATTGCGAAAACCAAGCGCCAATACAAGGCTCGGAGATTGAAACTCGATAGGCGCCGTCGTGAAGTCAGACCGCCATATACGAACCAATCGATCCGCAGATGCCGTGGCCACGAAGGCGCTATCCTCTCGAATTGCCACCGCCGTCACTGCCGCATCGTGCGGGAGTGTGTCGTGCGTCCCATCTTCTCGCCAAATCCGCGCAGTATGGTCTGCAGATCCCGTAACGACCCGGCCGTCTTTCGAGAAAAACCCAACGCAAAGAATGGGAGCTTCGTGCCCCGTGAGAGATCGGCTCGCACCCGAGCCATCGGCATTCCATATTCGTGCGACATGATCGAGCGAAGCCGTAACCACGCGTTGCCCATCGGGGCTCCATGCGCCCGCGGTGAGTGCGTCTTCGTGTCCCGCAAATACGAGCGGCGCTCCCTGTCCATCTGCCGAAAAAATCCGCGCATTCGTATCATCTCCGCCGGTCAGCACACGTTTGCCATCCGCGCTGAACACCGCAAAACGAACGTCGCCTTGATGCCCCGCCAAAATGACCGGCTCGGTTTTACCATCTACGTGATATACCCGTGCAGTATCGTCCAATGACGTCGTGACGACACGATCCATTCGTGGCGAAATGGCCGCGTTCGTCACCCAACCTGCATGCCCCGAAAATGACACGACCGCAGCATCACCATGCTTTGAAAACCTTGCTTTGCCGTCGGTCGTGACCGTCACGAACGCTTCGCCATTGCCGCCAACGAATGCTGCGTGCACGCCCCCGATCCCGCCTGGTCCGCGCACAAGCCGACGTAATGGTTCTGCACTCCAAACTTTCACCGATCGATCTGCAGAATGACCCAGATTGTCGGCTGCTGCCGTGACCATCGCTGCACCATCGGGACTCCAAGCAAATGGTCCAATCGGAGCATCATGACCGCGAAGAATAAATGGTGCGCCGCCCGCGATCGAAAACAGGCGCGCCAAACCATCTTGCGAGACTGTCGCGACAAACTTTCCATCGGGTCGAAATGCAACTCGACCAACCGTGTGCGTGTGTCCGTCCAATACCACGACAGGACGATTGTCACGAAGGGACCAAATTCGGGCCGTACGATCGGTCGATGCCGTCGCCACGAATTGGCCATCTGGACTCCAAGCGGCATAATCTACGGCGCCTTTGTGACGCATTTCCGGCGCTGCCAAAGCGCCCTTGCCCTCGGTGCTCCAAATGCGCGCGGTGCCATCGTCCGAAGTCGACACCAGCGCTTTTCCATCGGGACTCGGAGCGAGAAACCGAATTGCTGCGGCATGTTTTCCCAAATTCGTAGCCCGCCCCTTGGGTTTGCCATCCCAAACCCTCACGACCCCGTCCTCGGCGCCGGTTGCTACCTGAATGCCATCCGGATGGAACACCGCGCAAGTTTGCGCCGTATCGGGCAGATCATATTCAGCCACCACACTCTGACCAT
>JBGAOI010001181.1:0-2399 GCA_044221885.1 Polyangium sp. (in: bacteria) | reverse complement strand
CAGGTCCGGCTCTCGTGCCAATCCACGTTCCACTGGTGCCAGGTAAAAATCGCGTAATGAAGTCGCTCGGGAGGCCATCTCCGACGCCCATTGTCTGCAAGGGATCTGGAACGCCGAGCAAATGCAATTTTTTTTCATCGATCCGCACGATGCCGACGCCAAACGTGCCGACGATGAGCTCACCCTCGGACGTGCGGGTGATGGCCCTGGGCACTGCGCCGGCGAGTCCTTGGAGCGATACCACGGAATCGAATGCCCCCGCTTCTCGCAGGACCAGACCATGTTCTTGGGTACCGATCCACAATCCGCCTGTTTGACTGAGCGCCAGGGACCAAATATGCGCTGAGGGACCTCCTTGCGCGGGTCCGAGCTGGCTGATTCGCTCGCCATCCCAGCGGAGCACTCCAGCACCCATAGTGGCGATTCGCAGGTGTTTTTGGGCATCAAAGAGCAGGTCCAGCACATACAGGTGTCGATCTCCGGCTCCGAGATCCAGTTGATGAAATTGTTGCCCATCGAATCGTTCGACGCCCCAATCCGTGGCCATCCAGAGGTGACCTCGGTCGTCGACTTGCATGCGGGTGACATAGTCGTGGTTCATGAACGCTTTGTGCTGGGTCCAAGCCTCGATTTTGCCGTTTTCGAAACGACAAACACCTCGCGTGGTGCCGATCCACACTTCACCATGCGGGCCTTCGGCGAGGGCCGTGGCATTGAGCTCGGGGAGTCCATCTTCTTTGCCGAGGCGTAACGTTTTTCCTCGTGTACTACGCACGACGCCTGCATCGGTGGCAAACCAAAATGCCCCATCTTTCGTTTCGAGCACGTCGTAGACACCGACGTTACCGAGTGTTGCATCTTGCACGAATCGCTCGTGGTCAAACTCGTACAGACCGTTGAGGGTGGCGATGCGGACGCGTCCGGTTCGGTCGACGTGGATGCGCTTGATGCGGCGCGACGCCAGGCCGTGTTCGAAGCCGAATCGTTCGAATACACGGCCATCGAAGCGGTGGACGCCGGCGGTGAACGTCGCTACCCACAAATACCCTTCGTGATCCTCAGCGATGCTGACGACTTCGCCGATCGCCAATCCTTCACTCGAGCCGTAATGCTCGAAGCTTGCGGACGAGGCTGCCCTTGCCGGAGCGGCAAGTCCCAAGAGCAGCAGGAGCAGCAGGACGCTGGGCCACGTGGGAGGAAGTGGCGATTGTAGGGGGAAACTTTTCACAAGAGCATCCGCCGGCAAAAGGGGCCTTCTACTGCGCTTCCGGGCATGCGTCAACGACAATTCGCGTAGTGATGCCTGCTTTACCGGCTAGCCGAGGGGTTGTGCATCATTGCGGCGCTCGCGTATCTTTCGTCGACACGGTCGGCGCGAAGTTCGTGTTTACGGACTTCACGTGTTTGTCCTGGCATTTCGACGTGCTGCGAGTCCCGCCAGAAATTCATTAACAATTCCTTGCGCCCCAGCCAATCTCGCGAGCGCGTAGACGATTCTTGTTCAACACCACTGGCCCGGATTACCCCGACGAACACTCCATGATTCCGCCCGAGCGGCGGTTTGGTCGCGTGTTGAAGTTCATTGGCGGCAGCAAGTATTTCACGTTGCATGCGGGTCGACAAACCGGCCGAAGCGATGACGCACGCACAATGTCAAACAGCGCAACGTGTCGACCGTAGCGAAACTCGGTCCACGACGTAGGATCATCCACATCCGTGTGACAATCTCGCTCCACATCGTCTCGGTTTCGCGCTAGGTTGGTCGTCATCATGCAGAGCCGCCCCATAGAAAAAATCGTCGCGTCGTTGCCGGTTCACCTCCTTCTGATCGCGTCGATCGTCATCGTGAGCTTCATCGGTTTGTCCTCGGAAACCGTGAAGCGTGCGCTCATCCTGAACCCATATCGCATACGCCACAACGGTCACATCCATCGCCTTCTCACGGCTGGATGGTTGCACGGCGACTTTGGGCACCTCGCCTTCAACATGATCACGTTGTACTTCTTCGCGAACGACGTCTTGCGCGTGCTTGGTCCGGTGCGGTTCTTAGCGCTGTATTTCTCGTCCGTCGTCCTGGCGTTTGTCCCGACGACATTGCGTTACATGAAGAAACCCGAATACGCATCGCTTGGAGCATCCGGCGCCGTTGCCGCCGTGATGTTCAGCGCGATTCTGCTCGTCCCGAACCTCAAGCTGTATTTGTACTTTGTGCCCATTCCCGTGCCGGGATTCGTTTTCGCATTGGCGTACTTGGCCTACAGCTTCTGGCATTCGCGCGGCAATAGCGACGGCGTCAACCACGACGCGCATTTCTTCGGCGCGGTGTACGGCGCGATGTTCACGTTCGCCTTCGAACCGGCCCGTGTCGAGCGGACGGTCAGAAGCTTTTTCTAAGAGGG
>JBGAOI010001180.1:0-2400 GCA_044221885.1 Polyangium sp. (in: bacteria) | reverse complement strand
ACGTGGCGGGCTCATCGAATCTGTCGGTCTGTTTGTCTTGGCATATGCTGTTCCTGTGCTGTCGTTGGTCTTGGCCCATGCAGGCGTATGGATTCTCCTGCCCCTCGTGTCGATTCCCTTGGCGATCAAACTATCGATCGCGTTGGCCACGCAAGAGGGGCGTCCTCTGAACGCCGTTCTAGGACAAACAGCGATGTTGCTCTTGGTGTACGGAGTGTTGCTTTCTGCGGGTTTGGTGTTGTCGAAGCAAGGAGCGTAAGCCGTGCGGATCAAGGGGATCACGGCGACGCCTGGCTTGACCACGGAGCGGCCTCACGTCCGTTTGGAGCTTCGGGACGATCGAAACATGCTGGGCATCGGTGAAGCGACGCCGTGGCCCGCGGCGACGTTGGCAGAGGCCGAGTCCATGGCCATCGAGTTGGCCACGGCTTTGCAGGGGCAGGGGCCAATTGAACTGGACGAACACGATCCGCTTCGCGTCGTGCACGACATCGTTTCGGCGGAAGCGCAAAGATTTGCTGCGATGAAACCAGCTCGGTTTGCCGTGGAAACCGCCGTGCTCGATCTCATTGGGCAGCGTCTGGGCCGCACCGTCGCGAGCTGTTTGTCCGGGCAGGAGCCCCTGGCGGAGATCCCTTGTAACGCGCTGCTCGATGCATCAGTGGACGACCTTCCTGCAAAGGCCCAGGAACTCGCCAAGCAAGGTTATTTGGCGATCAAAGTAAAACTTCGGGCCCGTGACGATGCCGCCTTCGCTCGTGAAGTCAGCGCATTGCATGAGATGCGTCGCGTTTGGCAAGGTGAACTTCGTTTGGATCCCAACGGTCGATGGAGTGTCGACGAAGCGCGAAACAAGTTGGAAGTTTTGGCCGAGTTGACTCCGCGCTATGTCGAACAACCGGTGGATGCACACGATCTCTTGGCTCTCGGAAAAACTGCGTGTCCATGGGCTGCTGATGAATCGTTGCTCGTGCCCGGTTTGCCCGAGCAGCTTGTCGAGACGTGTGCTTGTTCAGCTTTCATTCTGAAGCCGGCGTTGTTGGGCGGTTTGTTGCCAGCGTGGGAATTGGCAAAACTGGCCAAAACAGTGGGAATCGACGTTATAACGACACATGCGCTGGATGGTCCGGTGGGCATCGCGGCGGCTTGCGAGTTTGCCCGAGCGCTCCCTGGACCGTCCCGCGCGTGCGGCTTGGATCTCCACATAGGTTTGTCAGGGTACCCGGGTATACACTCGCCGCATCACGTTCGTCCTGGCACCATCGGTCGTGTATGTGCGTTGCCTGGGCTTGGTTTTTCTGAAGCGGATCGCAAAATATGGATGGCTTGAGTCTTCGCGAAGCTGTGCTGGATTCCCAGGTTGTTGATCACCCGGCGATCATCGAACAAGGCCGAAGTATTTCGTACGCGGAGTTGGCCTCGCGCGTGGAACAGCGTCGGGCGGATTTGACTGCGCAGGGAGTTCGTCCGGGCAGTCGAGTCACCTTGCGCGCTACCTGTGAAGTCGACACGATCGTTACGTTTTTCGCCCTGCTCGACGTAAGGGCCGCGTTTGTCCCGATCCATCCGCGTCTTACGGCAGATGAGGAACAAGTCATCGTCGACGATGTGCAGCCGCACGTTCGTTTGACTGGGACGAACATCACTCGTTTGTCACAGGATGCTGATTCGGCGACGGTGGATACGGATCCTGTCGTGGCCATCGTGTACACGTCTGGGACGACGGGGAAACCAAAAGGAGCGGTTCTTTCGCGAAGTGCGTTTGTCGCGAGCGCTCGGGCCAGCGAAGCGAACCTCGGTTGGAGGACAAACGATCGTTGGCTCGTGTGTATGCCTCTCGCACACGTGGGTGGTTTGTCCATCTTGACGCGATGTTTGCTTGCGCGGAAAACCATGGTGATCGAGCCACGTTTTGAGGCCGACGCGGTTCTTCGGGCCATTCGCCGGGAGGCGGTTACGCAGATTTCGGTGGTGCCCACGATGCTCGATGGGCTGCTTCGCGCGGATCGTGATGGGGACTTGCGGCGCCTACGTTTCTTGCTCGTGGGGGGAGCGGCAGCGTCGCCGTTGTTGCTGGAGCGAGCTGCGAAACATGGACTTTTGGCGATCACGACCTACGGGCTGACCGAGGCGTGTTCTCAGGTCACATGTCAGCCCCTTCGAACACCTGGAACGATGGAACCGGGTTCGGGGCGAGTTTTACCGGGCGTCGAATTGCGGATTGTTCGGGAGAACGGAGAGCCTGCGGAGGCTGATGAAATAGGCTTCATTCACGTGCGTGGATCAACACTGATGCGCGGATATTGGACGGCCTCAGACAAACCATTGGCAAAACCTTGGACGACCGATGGATGGTTTGTCACGGGAGACATGGGGGCCTTGGATGAATTCGGCCGACTC
>JBGAOI010000117.1:0-15442 GCA_044221885.1 Polyangium sp. (in: bacteria) | reverse complement strand
GAGCTACCGGAGGCGCTGGATATGGCGTGGCCAAGGCACACAGCACCACACCGCCACTTGCGCCCGGACCAACCCTGGCCTCGACGTGCAACTGCTCAATCGCCCCTACCGCGAGGCCGAACGGGCGCACGATTCGCAACACGACGACGCCTTCCATCGAACGTGGAAGCCGCACACGGATGGCTCGTGCTTCTGCGTCTCCATCGATGCGATGTCCACCGCGTCGACGACATCCGTCGCAGCCGCCCCCATCACATCGTGCGCAAACGATACGCGTCGGCACGGCGATGAGGATCTCTGCGCCAACCCATTCGACCGGCACCACGATCGCGTGACGCCCTCGGGGTTCCGCACATGAATCCAGTGCAGAAGTGTCCACGACTCGGCCAAGCGCCTGCGCCATGATTCATCACTAACCCCAACGATCACGTTTGGGAAGTGCGTCACCAAGGGATGATGTTGGCCGCTTGTTCGCCCGAGTTCGGTGCCCTGAGTACACTGCACGGCGATGAAGCAAACGCTTTCTTTTTCGATGTTCCTTGGTGCTCTAACGATCTGCTTTATGGCCTGTGGCGGCAAGGTCGTCATCGATGCTCCCGAAGCCGGGGGTGCTGGTGGTGTCGGGGGCACGGGTCAAGGTGGTTCAGGTTTGTCCACGTCGAACACGTCGGTGTCGGTATCGGCGTCGGCGTCAGCGACGGGCAGTTCGTCCGGTCAACCATCGCCATGTGACTTGCAAAATGATTGCGGCGCCTGTGTCAACTGTGCCGTGGGGCTGGTTTGTCCTGAAGAATGGGCCAAGTGTCAGGCTGTTCCGGCATGCGAAAAGCTCGTGTATTGCTTGCCCAGTTGCCTCAACAACGAGCCTTGCATCAAGAAGTGCTTGGCTGCATATCCTGATGGCGTCGACCTCTACAACCAGACCGCACAATGCGTCGTGTGCCAAGCGTGCGTCGTAGATTGCAGCACGCTTGCGACGGGATGTTTGTAGAGAACAACTAACGCTGTCTACGTCGGAAAAATGCGTCGATGGCCGCCTGATGCGCGGGGCCTCCCCAGAGCTCTGCAAACACCGCTCGTTCCAGATCAATCGAACCGTGGCGATGCGCTTGGCGCACAGAGTTGAGCGCTCGTTTTTGCGCGGCAACCACCGTGCGCGCGCTCTTCGCGATCATGGCCGCGCGTTCGAGCGCCCGCGTGAGGGCTTGCCCCGAGGGTACGACCTCGGCCACGAGACCTATGCGTTGCGCTTCCGCTGCCTCGATCTCTTCGGCGGTGAACAAAAGTCGCGACGCTTCCTGTGGACCGACGCGCTCGAGAAGACGCGTCATCCCACCCCATGCCGGGGACAAACCCATCCTTGCGTGGCGAAATGCGAGCTTCGCATGGTTTTCCATGACAACCATGTCGCACAACAGGATCAGTTCGCAGCCGCCGCCGTAGACATCTCCACCGACAGCCGCGATCACGGGTAAATCTCCCGCTTCCAGCACCAAGAGCGGCGTGTACATGTCCAGCACGGGCGCTGGACCGCCACCATCGCGCACATGCCCAGCAATCTCGTTCAAGTCTCCGCCCGAGACAAACGCTTCATGACCGGTCGCGGTGAGAACGATCGCCCGCGCCGACGCATCGGCTGCGGCTTCTTTTGCAGCATCCGCCAGACGGCGTGCAAGATCGGCATCGATGGCGTTGCGTGTGCCCGGACGATCGATTGTCAAGACAACCGTGGCATCCGAACGCTCGATTCGCAGGCTCACGTCGAATCTCCGCGAACACGTCCGTTGGCGCGAGAACTCCGCGGAGGCGTACGTTCGTCGTTGATCACGTTGTTGATACGTTGGTCGAGTTCGCGTTGCGAGATGCGACCTTGTTCTGCGACAAACTTTTCCGCAAACTCGATGATCGCTCCAGCGACGTCCACGCCACTGGCCCGCTCGATGCCTTCCAGTCCCGGAGACGAGTTGATTTCGAGGATTTTCGGCTTCTTTTTGGCTTCGAGCATGTCAACGCCGGCCACCTCGAGCCCCATCACTTTTGCCGCGCGAACGGCCGCATTGCGATAGGCCGGTTTGAGTTTGACGCGGTTGCCTTTGCCGCCACGATGCAAATTCGACCGGAATTCACCGGGTTTGGCCACGCGGCGCATCGACGCGATGACCTTTCCGCCCACGACGATCACACGGATGTCGCGTCCTTTCGACTCGCGCACGTACTCCTGGAGCACGATGTCTTGGCCCATGGCCCAGAGTGTTTCGAGCAGCGAATGCACGGCTTGCGGCGTCTCGGCGATCATCGTTCCGATGCCTTGTGTGCCTTGTTGAAGCTTGACGATCGCGGGGCATCCGACGATGGCCAGAGCCGAATCCACACCTGCGGGACTGCGCGCGCAAATCGTCGTCGGCACTTCGATGTGCTTGCGGTTCAACAGCTGCAAAGCACGGAGTTTGTCCCGGCTACGAGCGATCGACACGGCACTGTTGAGCACGGGGATGCCCATCAGATCGAATTGTCGCACCACAGCGAGCCCGTAATTCGTGATGCTTGCGCCGATTCGGGGGATGACCAGGTCAAACTTGGCGATGGCGTTGCCTTCGTGGAGCAGGCTGGGGCGACCTTTCGAGACGACGATCTGCAAGTCGAGAGGATCGAAGACCGTCACGTCGTGACCGCGCGAGCGCGCGGCCAGGACCAGGCGACTGGTCGAGTAGAGCGTTGGGTTTCGCGAGAGAATGAGGAGCCGCATTCGAATTGAGGGCCGCACACTAGCAGAGTCCGCCGACACCACACGTACGTTCACCGACCTGGGCGTTCACCTACATCGGAGCCTCTTGCATCTAGAAATGTTTCGTGTACGAATCAACTTCCCCTCGCGCGACAAAACGCGATCAAATCAGGAGACGTAAGGTCATGTGGCAGCCTTTCACCGAGGAACACGAGCAATTCCGAAAGACGGTCCGGTCGTTTGCGGAGAAGGAACTGGCGCCGCATGCCGACCAATGGGAATCGGACGAAGTATTTCCGAATTGGGTGTTCAAGCGAGCTGGGGAACTGGGGATTTTTGGCGCGCATTTCCCGGAAGAACATGGCGGCATGGGCCAAGATTATTGGTTCAGTGCAGCGAAAGCCGAAGAATTGCCCCGTTCGCGTTTGGCCGGTGTCGTCATGGGTTTGCTCGTGCAAAGCGATATGGCGACGCCCGTCATCAGCGATTTGGGGACGAAAGACCAAATTGAAGAAGTGCTGAAACCGGTGCTTGCCGGTGATAAGATCATTTCCCTCGGCGTGAGCGAACCCGGTGCAGGGAGTGACGTTGCGGGTATTCGCACGTATGCGCGGAAAGACGGCGACGATTACGTCATCAGTGGTCAAAAAACATTCATTACGAATGGCACTCGAGCCGATTACATTACATTGCTTGCCAAAACGACGCCCGATCGCGGCGCCCATGGCTGCTCGTTTTTCCTGGTACCGACGAATCTTCCCGGATTCTCCGTCTCGAAAAAACTCAAGAAAATTGGCAATAAATCATCGGATACGGCGGAACTTTTTCTCGAAGATGTCCGCATTCCAAAGCGATATTTGCTCGGCGAAGAAAATCAGGGATTCATGTACCTGATGCAAAACTTCCAAAGCGAACGCCTCATCGCTGCGGTCAGCGCCATTGCTGGAGCTTTTTACACGCTCGATTACTCGGTCAATTACGGTCGCGAACGTGTTGCATTTGGCAAACCGATCATCAAACGCGAAGTTTGGCAGCACAAATTCGTGGATCTGTATACCCGCGCCGAAGCGGCCAAAGCGTTTGTCTATCAATGCATCGATCGGTACAATGACGAACGCTACGTTAAAAAGGGCCCCGTCAGTTTCGATACCGTCAAATACATTTCCATGGCGAAAGTCCTCGTTGGCGACGTTTCCAGCGACGTCATGGATACGTGCCTCCAATTCCACGGCGGCTGGGGTTATATCGAAGACTTCCCGATCGCTCGAGCTTGGCGCGACCAACGGTTGTTCCGAATTGGGGGCGGGACTACCGAAACCATGAAGTACTACATCGCCAAGCTCATGGGTTTCTAGTCTGTAGTTCAACGTACCAAAAAACTTCAAAAAAGTACGAGACAAGTTCCGAGAATCGCTGTAGAACCTGCCCCCTCTCGGAACGACCGGGGCTGTAGCTCAGTTGGGAGAGCGTCTGACTGGCAGTCAGAAGGTCAGGGGTTCGATTCCCCTCAGCTCCACAAGAGAACCAGAGTAGACAAGAGGCGTCGCGCAACCCGCGGCGCCTTTTGCGTTTTGGTGCCCATGACCTCGCCTCGTTTCTGGAAGTTTGTCCTTCTGCTTTACGTGATCGTGCTGGGACTCATCTCCGCAGCGGCGTACACGAAGCGACTGCACGTTCCTTTGTTCATCAACAGATATAATCTGGACAAACTCATCCACTTCATTCTGCTTGGATGTGCGTCGTATCTCGCGCGACGTTCGACCCCGCGCGCTCGTGGACCTTGGTTCGATGTGCCGACGGGACCGTTTGTCGTGGGCGTACTGGCCACCATGGACGAATGCGCGCAGGCGTTTTCGCCCGTGCGTACGTTCAGCTTCGCCGACATGGCCGCGAACCTTGGCGGGGTGATTGTGTTTGGGTGGCTCGCTCGGTCAGAAGAGCAAGATGCTTTGACCACAGAAAGTTTGAGCTGAAACGATTTCACCACACCTCGAGGCAACCCTCCCGGGCGGACAAACCAGGACGTGCGGGCTTTCCGAGCAACAGCGTTTACAGCGACGCGATGTCTTTCGTTGCCGCTTCCACGATGTCCTTGGCGTAACGCTCGATCGCAGTTGCGTTTTCGCCTTCGACCATCACGCGCAGTTTCGGTTCGGTGCCGCTCCATCGCACGAGGACGCGTCCGCGCGACCCCAACGTCTTTTCGACTTTCTCTATCAACGCGCGCATCGTCGGCATTGCTTCGATCGGCACTCGTCGCGGGAACGTTGCGTTCTCCAAGATTTGCGGCACGCGCGTCATCGCTTGCGAAGCAAGCTCGGACAGCGGCTTTCCAGACTCGAGCATGATGGCGAGCACCTTGAGCGCCGCGACGATGCCGTCGCCCGTCGTCGCGTGATCGAGAAAGATCAGATGGCCTGATTGTTCACCGCCAAAAGAAAATCCTCCTGCGCGCATTGCTTCGACGACGTAGCGATCGCCTACGTTCGTACGCACGACATGCCCGCCTTCTTCAGCGATCGCACGTTCGAGGCCCAGGTTTGACATGACCGTACTCACGAGCGTTCGTTTGGGTAGTTTGTCCTGACGAATCATGCTGCGAGCGACGAGTGCCATGATGGCGTCGCCATCGACGACCTGGCCTTTCTCGTCGATCATGATCACCCGATCGGCATCACCATCGAGGGCAATGCCGAGCGAGGCTTGTCGACGCACGACTTCATTCACGACATGATCGGGATGAAGCGCGCCTGCATCGCGGTTGATGTTTCGTCCGTTTGGACGAACTCCGAGAGGATGAACTTCGGCACCGAGTTCTGTGAAGACAGCGGGGGCGACGCGATACGCGGCGCCGTGGGCGGCATCGACGACGATGTGCAGTCCTTCGAGTGACAGTTGTCCAGGGAAGGTGTTTTTGCAGAAGACGACGTAGCGACCTCGCGCATCTTCGAGGCGTGTGGCGCCCCCGATCGAGCTTCCGGTCACGCGCATTTCATCGAGCGCATCGGAATCCATGAGGCGTTCGATTTCCGCTTCTTCGGCATCGGGCAATTTGAAGCCGTCGGGGCCGAAGATCTTGATGCCGTTGTCTCCGTACGGGTTATGGCTTGCGCTGATGACGATGCCGGCATCGGCGCGCATGCTGCGGGTCAATTGAGCGACAGCGGGCGTAGGTATGGGCCCGCTGAGCATCACGTGTCCGCCCATGGCGCAGATGCCCGAGGCAATGGCCGTTTCGAACATGTACCCCGACAAACGCGTGTCTTTGCCGATGACGACGCGGACTTTGCGGGTTTTACCTCGACGAGCGACAAACGCGACGGCCCGTCCGAGGCGCAGGGTCATTTCGGGTGTCATCGGCGGCTCGTTTGCGGTGCCACGAACACCGTCTGTCCCGAACAGCTTGCGTGTGCTGCTCTTGGTCTGTTCCACCGGGGCGTCTTTCTTTTGGGTCTTCTTCGTCGATGCCACGCCGTCACGCTAATCGGGGACGGGCTCGAGCGTTAGCCCGTTTGCGGTTCAGCCCGGCCGTTTTGCGGACGACGAAAGTTTTGATGCTCGAGGTTCACAAGGCGTTGTCACATTGGTTTGCGACGGCAACGATTGGTCCACTACGTTTTGGGCAGACGCGAAAGGCAGCAGCCGGGCATTACCAGAGCAATTGCTTGACGGTTTGTTGTGCATTGACGTGCTCAATCGTACGACGATAAACTGCCTATTTCGCGCGAATTGTAATAGGGAAGCCTTGACGGTTTTCGACGCTGCAGGACTACTATTGCGTTCGCAGGATTCTGTCGCTTCAGCCTTTGGGTTTGTCTATGTACTTGGCCAATCAATTCTTTCGGCGTGGAATGATTTTCACGTGCGGCATTTTGACGACATTTGAGTGCATTCATAAGGCGCAAGCCGATGAAAATGCCCAACCTCCGGCTCCGGATGTGCCCGTAGAATCGCCGGCGATTCCGAATGAAAGTGGGCAAAATGGCGTAGCGCCTGCGGAATCGCCCGTTGTGGACGCGCCACCACCTTCGACGGAAATTCTCGTTCGTGGAAAAAGTTCCGATACGAAACGTCGCCGTGAATCTGCGGAAACGGTCAAAGTGGTCGATACGATTTACGCAAAGCAACAATCGCGTGATTTGGGCGACGTTTTGTCCAGTGTGGAAGGGGTTGCCGTTCGACGAACCGGAGGATTGGGTTCGGTCACGAGTTTTTGTCTCAATGGTTTGTGCGACAAACAAGTGCGCATTTTTTTCGACGGGATACCGCTCGATATTGCCAATTCACCATTTGGTATTTCGGCGATACCGGTGAGTTTGATCAGCGGCATTGAGATTTACCGGGGCGTCGTACCGATTCGGTTTGGCGCGGATGCACTTGGCGGGGCGGTGAACCTCGTTCCGATCAAGCTCGAGGATTCCAACGTTTACGTTTCGTATCAACGCGGATCCTTTGGGACGTATCGCGCGGCGATTGTCGGGAAATACCATCATCAACCGAGCGGCTTTTTTGCCACGGCCAATGGCGTATTCGACCGTTCGCGAAATGATTATTTGATTGATGTGCAAGTTGCGGACAAATCGGGTCGCAAATCGGATCGAACGGTGCGGCGATTTCACGATGCATATCAATCCTACGGTGGAGCATTGACGGTCGGGGTACTGGACAAACGCTGGGCCAAACGTTTGTCACTTCAGCTATTTGGTTACGACTTCGAAAAAGACATCCAGCACGACGTGCTCATGGCCCGGCCCATTGGTGACGCGACGTATTCGGCTTCGTCGGTGGGAGGTACGTTGCGTTGGGATCACGATTTCAATCGACGTATCTCAGCGCAATTCGTGGGCAATATTGCGCGCCAAACCATTCGATTTCTCGATACCTCCAAGTGGATCTACAATTGGCTTGGCGAACGATTGGCGGAACGAGCTGTCCCGGGCGAACTTGATGGCCCACGCGATTCAACCGTTTGGCAAAATTCGTTCTTGGGTCGAGGAATCGTGGAATGGCGCGTGCGGCCCGAGCATTTGTTACGTGTGGCCACGACGGGGCGATTGATTGCACGTACGGGAACGGAAAAAGCCATCAAAGGATCGGACGGGATCGATCTTTTGGCAGGAGCGCGCGATCTTGGCACGTTTGTTTCTGGCGTCGAATACGAGTTGAATGCGCTCGACATGCGTCCTGCGGCAACGCGCGCGGACAGGCCGATTCGTCCAGACGACGATGATCGATTGCAAAATATCTTGGCGCTCAAACATTATTACTACAAAGTCGACGCAGACAATGTGAAGTCGGGTTTTAGTTTGGATTCGTTTCACACGTCAGGGCAACGATTTGGTATTGGGGATAGTCTTCGATTTCGAGTGCACAAAAAAGTCAGCCTCAAGGCTTCGTATGAATTGGCGACGCGTGTTCCAGATGTCGAAGAATTTTTCGGGGACGCGTTGTACGTCCAGCCAAACATTCGCCTCAAGCCGGAGCTCAGCCACAATGCGAACGTGGGACTCTTCGTGGAAACGCGCCGCACGCCCGCCGGCAATTTCACGCTCGAAGCGGATGGATTTTTGCGCGAAGTTCAGGATCAAATCGTGCCTCTTGCTGACGCGAAAGGCGTCCAATACGACAACGTTGGCGGCGTGAGCGTCAAAGGGTTCGAGGGATCCTTGCAATGGATTTCTCCGGGAAATTGGGTCATCCTCAATGGCAATTTGACGTGGCAGGACCAGCGCAATGTATCCACGGCGGGCAAATTCGAAGAATTCAACGGCCAGCGAATTCCCAATAGGCCATGGATTTTTGCGAATTGGGGCGGGCGATTTCAGTGGAAAAAGTTACTTACCAGCGACGATAGTCTCGCACCTTATTACAGCGGGCGATTCGTGCATTGGTTTTACCGTACGTGGGAAAGCATTGGCGATCCTAATTTCAAAGCCGTGGTGCCGTCGCAAACTGCGCATACCGTGGGCCTGACGTACTCGAATTCGACGCCATCGCGGACGAGCGTGACGCTCGAAGTCGACAACCTGACGGATGCGAAACTTTTTGATTACTTCGGTGTGCAGAAACCTGGTCGAGCCGTCTCCGTGAAGGTGACGGGTGAATTGTGACAAACAAGGAGGTCGGTGTGAATAGGCGAATGTTTGGTATGCAAGCGTCGTTGTTGGCGTGCGCTCTGTCGATGCTCTCGCTGGGGCTCGTCGGGTGTAGTGATCCCCCCATCGAAAATACTGGCGGTTCGGGTGGTGCGGGTGGCGATGGCACGGGTGGAATGGGTGGCGCGGGCGGTGGAAATGCCGCGCCTCCGATGTATGCGATTTCGACGATTATCTTCTCCGCCGATCTGAAAATGCGGCAGGAATTCGTGAAGTTTTCCAATGGTTTCACCCCCGGCAGTGTTATCGATGATTCCCTCAGCATCGAATTTCCCGCGGCCAATCCGACGCTCTGGCCTTCGTCGAAACTTGGTGAATTCTTCATTGCCGATTCGAGCAATGGGGACCTCAACAAATACGGCGTGGATGCCAATGGCAAAATCGTGAAAACCGCGACGCTGGGTATGTCCGGCAATGGTGTTGCCGCGACATACTGGCCGCTCATGGTGACGCATTCCGATACGGAAGCGTTCTTCTTTGATGAAATCACGCTCAAGGGTTTCATCATCAATCCAAAGGATATGTTGATCACGTCATCCGTCGATTTGAAGGCGCAGTTCAAGCCCACGGAAGGGGCGACGACGTATTCGGTTTGGCGTGAACGTGCACCGATCAAGATCGGGAACAAATACTTTGCGAGCTACAAGTATTTCGAGCGCATGTTGCAAGAAACCTTGTACGCGCGTTCGGGTATGCTCGTCATCGATGCTGATGCGAAGACCTTCACGGCGTACGAAACGACGGCTTGTGGCGGCTTGTTCCATACCGTGCTCGGTGCGGACGGCAAGATTTATGCGTCGTCCGGTGTTGCGGCGGCAGCAGGTCATTTCAACAAGCAGGCCGGATCGACGCCGGCGTGTCTCGTGCGTTTCGACCCAGCGACGATGAAATGGGACGATGCGTTCAAAGTCGATTTGACGACGGTGGCGGGTTCGGGCAAGTTTGTCGGAGCAATTATTGCGCCGGATCAAAAAGAAGGCACCGTGTACGTCCGCGTATTGAAGGATGCGATGGCGCCCATGGGTCTCACGGCATTGCAACTGACCGCAGCACCTTTGTGGGACACGTATAAGCTCGACAAACTGGATGGTCCGACGATGGCGACGAAGGTCGATGGTTTGCGTTCGGCTGGCGGCATTCCGTATCCGTTCTACATCGATGGTAAGTCGTACACGACCGGCGTGAATTTGTCGGCTATGCCCAACCAAAGCTGGATTGTCGACTTCACGAGTGATCCGCCCACCGAACAACTCGAAATGCCGGGTTGGGGCTATTTTGCCATTCGCATTCGCTAAAGATGCGCCGGCCGTCCGGCCCGCAAACGTCGGACGGCCACCCTTCCCACGACATATCCAATCGTAAACAAATGCCACGCCCGGAGGCCGCTTTTTTCGCCTCGATACACGGGTTTGACCGGTACTTCACCAATCCGATATCCATGGCGCGACAAGGTTCCGATCAAATCATTCGGATAACCATACCGAGGCCATAAGCCTTCGCGCAAAATGCAATCCATGGCCCGAGATCCAATGGCTGTATAGCCGCATTGACTGTCCGAAAGCGTGGGCAAACCAGCCGCGTGACGCGTCGCCCAGGCCAACGTTGCCGTGCCTACGAGGCGATGCAATGGCATTTCACGCCAAACCGACGGATGTTGCAAACGGTCGCCTTTGACATAATCCGCTTCACCTTGGACGATGGGGGCAACGAGTGCCGGCAAGTCATCGGGATCCATTTGTCCATCACCGGCCATGACGACGGCACTGTCCGCTTCCAAGGCTCGAGCTTCGGCATACCCGCTGAGGATCGCGGCTCCTACGCCGAGGTTCGTTTCATGTCGAACGAGTTTGACGCGGGCATCGTGGACGTCGCGCACGCGGGCTGACGTTTGATCATCGCTTGCATCGTCGACGACGATGATGTGCGTCGCGGACGAAGGCACGCGCCGTACGGTCTCTCCAATCCGTTCTTCTTCGCGAAACGCAGGAATGACGATGGCGATGCTCGGGGCGAGGGGAGCCGGAGAACTTTCGTTCATGTTCGTTGGGTTTGGTGAGACAACTCGAAAAAAAAACCGGGCGACTTTGGGTCGCCCGGTTTGTCTTAATGGACCGAAGCTAGGATCAGGAGCCCATCGGCGCTTCCCAGTCGTCCTCAGCCGTGATGCCACCCTCGTTCCACGTCCAGATGATCTTCTGGTACGTGAAAGAAACCTCTTCGTACTCGGCGTACTTCATGAGTTCGGGGTTGCGGTTGTTGGGCATGCGGAAGTTGATCGACGCGATGTTGGCGTTGATGAGACGAACCGTGTAGTGGTTCACCTCGGTGCCGACGCCTTGTTGCGCCTTCACTTGCGGCGTGTAGTGGTCGAGTTTCCACTCGGGAACGTTCTCGTTGTTGACGAGCACGTTGTAGAGGAGCGGCGAGGACTTATCGAGCTCCTTCGTAATGACAAACGGCTTGTGCATGCGCTTGCCGGTGGGCAAACCGCTGGCCGGATCGCGCGGGCTGATGATCTCGTGCGAGACGGCAATGACCATGATCGAGCCTTCGCGACCTTTTTGCGTCACGGAGCCCTTGATCTCGCCTTGCTTCTGTCCCTTCAAACGGAGATACGCATTGAGAGCCATGTCGATTCCTTCTTTCAACCAACTTCCCCGGCTTCTGGACTCAGTCTACACCTCATTGTGCGCTGGCAGTCGTCGGCTGGTTGGATGGCGAGTTGTTTGACTCGCCGAACATCCCACTCGAAGCCGAAACTTCGAGAGGAATGGATATGTGTTCGCTTGTTTGGGTGTTGGCGTCAAGCGGTTTTTTCGCGCATCGAAATAAACGCCAAATCGGCTCAGGAACGATACTTGCGGCCACCTGCGAGCTGATCGGCGAATGCGACGAGATCTTGTTCTTTTTTGAGCAAGGCGCCAAGAAATGGAAGCTGTTGTTCCAGACGAACTTCCCCGACTCCTGCTTGTCGGAGCACGGTGATCCAATCAATGAGCTCACTTGTTGACGGTCGTTTTCGCAAACGCGACATATTGCGTACTTCGTAAAACACCGACAACACTTGATCGATGAGGGCTCGTGGCAAATCGGGATGATGCACGTTGACGATCTGCTTCATGAACTCGCGTTCTGGAAAGTCGATGAAGTGAAAGACGCAGCGACGCAAGAAGGCGTCGGGCAATTCCTTCTCGTTGTTGCTCGTGATGATCACGATGGGCCGCTCTTTGGCGACGTATTCGTCACCTGTTTCGATGACGCGAAATCGCATGCGATCGAGTTCATGCAAGAGGTCATTGGGAAATTCGAGGTCGGCTTTGTCGACTTCGTCAATCAACAAAACGACACGTTTGTCCGACGCAAGGGCCCGACCCATGGGGCCGAGTTTGATGTAGCGACGAATGTCGCGAACGTCGCCGTCGCCGAAACGCGAATCGTAAAGACGCTGCACGGTGTCGTAGACATAGAGGCCATCCTGCGCTCGCGTGGTGCTCTTGACATGCCAGGTGATGAGGTCGGTTTCGAGGCCTTCGGCAATGGCTTCAGCGAGCAGGGTTTTTCCTGTACCTGGTTCGCCCTTGACGAGTAACGGGCGTTCGAGCGCCAAAGCGCAGTTGACGGCAGCTTCGAGAGCGTCGTTGGTGAGGTATCGGATCGTGCCGCGAAATCGGCGGAACTCGTTCATGGCGCGCACCGTAGCACAAGCCATTCGCCCGTCGAAAGACGGGTATTACACGAGGCGAAACGTTTTGCTCACGGCTTCGTCGTCATAACCACCGAGGGCGATGACGTCTGGGCTTTCCGGCGTTTCATAGGTTGCGTGGCAAAAAGTGCGGCGAGGTTAGCGAGGGTCTCGTAGAAGTCTTGCCGGGACTGTTCGTCATAACCAACGGGTGGCTTCATGGTTGCCCGAACGGCGTCGCCATCGAGCAAAAGCACGGGGCGTTTGGCGTGCACGAATCGTTTGCGCAGCCGTTCCGCCAAGGCGGATTTGCCCGAAGAAGGCCTTCCCGTGATCCATATGACTACCCCTCCCGCACTCATTGGAACAACCTTTCTGCGTCGTTGGGATCGAATTCGG
Organism: Polyangium sp. (in: bacteria); assembly: GCA_044221885.1. Lineage (GTDB taxonomy): Bacteria > Myxococcota_A > Polyangia > Polyangiales > Polyangiaceae > Polyangium. Next base: position 2,481 of record JBGAOI010000117.1, on the reverse strand, counting down.
GCGTTTCGAGTGCTCGTTCGACAAACCCAAGCAATGCGTCTCGTGTCGTGGGTCGAATCGAAGGATACCAACGGGGATTGGCCATGACCAAGGCTCGCCAAGCAAGGAAAGGAGCGGCGACGGAGAAGAGTTCCTGATCGCCAGTTTTTTCGAGATATGTCTGAAAGAACAATTTCCACAGTTTGCCGAGGGCAAACGTCCACGAGCCAGGGGCTTCGAGGGCAAAAAAAACGTAATTGAGGGCCAGACACATGACGTCGTCTGCCGGATCGCCAAGCGAACCGCGGCTCGTGTCGAGCAAAATGGGTTCGTCATTGTCGCCGAAGAGGATGTTGAACGGATGAAAGTCACCGTGCGTTCGGGCGAGGCGTTTCGAGCGATGCTTGAGGCGAAATCGCCATTCCAAGCAGCGTTTCTCAATGTTGAATAGCCGTTCGGGCGGCGCCATGGGGACGTCATCGGGGTAGCCGTCCACGAGTCCGAAGATGCCTTCGCCACTGCCTAACAAGTCACGGACGGATCGACGATAGAGTTCTGGGGCATCATGTTTGTCCGAGTGAACTTCCGCCAGGAGCGAAGCGAGTGCTCGGGTGCGAGGTTCGTCGTGGTTGGACAATTGGGCTTGGTGTGCAATGCGTCGAAGGTCTTCGGCATAGACGTGACCTTCGACGAATTCGGTGATCAGGTAAAACTCGTTGCTGGAGCGAAGCGAAATGAATCGCCCGTCTTTGGCAATGGCACCGACGTCAATAGCTTTGACATGACGGGGAATGGCGGCAAATGTGTCATAAGACAAGAGCATGTTGGCCGCTCGGTCCGAGCGGCGATCGTGGCCAAATTCGTCGGGTTTGGCAGTGTGTAAACAAAGGTCACGCCGCTCGTCGTCAGCCGTTTTCAAGACGATGCGCAGAGGTACGCCATATCCAATGGCTTTTTCCGTTCCATCGGCGTCTTGAATATCGGCATCGGGTCCAAGCGGCGTGATGCTTTCGATTTGGCTATGCGGGGCAATGCCAGTGCAGAGATCGACAAATGCTTGCTGATTCACCACCACATTGCCCATTGTGTGCCGTCCGTTATTGCGAGGTTTCTACTTGCCGTTACATGCGTCGGCAAGGGCGCGGAGTGCATCGACGGTGGTGAAAACCCCAACGACATGGTCGTTTTCCATAACCACGGCGGAGCCATAACGATGTTCGGCCATTTCTTTGGCTACATCGCCGAGTCGCGCAGACTTGCTGACGGAATACGGGCTGGGCGTCATAGCATCGTCGACACGCACTTTTGTTGCGTCAACGTCTTTCAGGTTTTCAATGAAAGCAAGGTCGCGATCCGACAACATGCCTACCAGGTGACCTCGATTGAGCACGGGAAGGTGACGAATCTGATGGTCGCGCATGACATGGTGCGCATGGGCAAGAGGTTGGTCGTACCCGATTGAATGCGGGCTGGGCGTCATGTAGTCGGCAATGGTCTTGTCCTTCATGGGGTCCTCGGTCGAGGTTGTGTAGCAAGAGTTTGGCCAAACGTCATTTGCGGGATCTCATCGTCGAGAGAGGGCGCGAGATTTGCGTCATCGTGCATTTTTTGCGCCTCGAGGGGTGGTTTGGGAAAGGGGCGGGATCCAAGAGCAGCGGCGAAGTCCCTGCGTTTGGTGCGCAAGAATCGCGTGACGAGGTATGGCACGACTTCTGCCCTAGGCTCGACCATCGCGATTCGCAGGAGACCATCATGACCATGCAACAGAAGCCGTACACGATCGTTGTCGGGATTGATTTTTCGGAAGCCAGTGATCAAGCGCTCGAAGAAGCGTTGACGCTGTCCGTAGCTCGTAATGCGGAGCTTCACGTGCTTTATGTCGACGATCATTTTCGCGCGCCCGAGGGTGGACGCGAAGCGGCAGAAGCAACATTGGCGCGCATTGAGCATCACGCGGTGGCACGTATGGAGGATGTTGGACGTCGCAATGGCCGGACGTTGTCATTTCGCAAGCTGTATTCACATTTCCGCATTGGCGCAGCAGCCGAACAAGTGGTGCAACTTGCTTCGGACTTGGACGCCGACCTTGTGGTTGTCGGGACGCACGGTCGAAGTGGTCTGAAGCGTCTGGTGCTGGGTTCCGTTGCGGAACGAGTTGTTCGTTTGGCGCGCTGCCCGGTTTGGATCGTGCGACCGAAGGATCACGAAGGACTTGGCAAAGTGCCCGAGATCGAGCCGCCGTGTAAGGATTGTCTTGCCAAACGTGCCGAGACAGGCGGGGCGACGTTCTGGTGTGAGCGACATTCGGAGCATCACGTGCGTGCGCACATTCATCATCACGGTGGGGGAAGCGGAGACCACGGTTCGTCAGGAACGACTGCTACGCCGACGTGATTTTCGCGAGCAACTGTGATTGCAAACCCGCGCTGGTTGAATGCTGGCGCGGGTTTTCTATTTGCCCTTGCGGATCGAATCGGCGCTCGAGGCAATGGTCAGAATTTT
>JBGAOI010001179.1:0-2403 GCA_044221885.1 Polyangium sp. (in: bacteria) | reverse complement strand
CAACGATGACGCTGAGAAGAAAGGCCACGAACGGAGCGGCCGACGCTGTTCCAAAGCGACCGGGATAAGAAAGCCGACCAGACCGCCGTGGCGTTTCGTCCACCGTATCGTCCAGGATGGCGCAAGCCTCCATAGCCAGCATGAGCCAAGGTAAATGTCGTCGATGCCGCATACCAATGCCGCCGGAATGATGCGCCAACGAGAGATACATGAGCGGAAGCAGCATAAATGATGGCTGCTGATGTTCGAGAACTCCGTAGGAATAATACGGCAATACCTCGTTGCGCACAGGCAAATTCCGCAAGTGCGCGCGAGCTTCGCTGAGCAGTGGGGCAAGCAATGGCTCCATACGCGTGAATATGCCTTGAAACTGTTCCGGAAATTTTACATGGAGCGCACCAGCTCGTGAATCCAAAGGCCCAGGTTCGTAGATGCCGAGGTTCGTCAGGAGAACCTGCTGGCTCGCGGAAGTAATCACAGACATCTTTCATCCCCTTTGATAACGTCGACAATGGACTCGAGGTTGGGCACGCTGTTTTTCGAATCAACCATTCCACGGAGCAAGAGCAGCGCCCGCATGCCGATGGCCCGAGCGCCCTCCACGTTCTTGATGTCGTTATCAACCATCAGGCTTTCGTGTGGTTCGACGCCCAGCATTCGCGTAATATGCAGATATGCAGCAGCCGCAGGTTTGGCATGACCTATCGTCCGGGCTGCTACGGCAACGTCAATGAGATCCGCAAGACCGGCAGCCACAAGCGAAGCATGAATGCTCGGCATGGGAAAGTTCGAGAGGACGCCAATGCGTAGTCCCGCGCGACGAAGCGCAATCAGCGCAGGTCGAGAATCATCGAAGGCTCGGATCATCGTCGTATAGTCAAATGCATGGAGACGCGCGCGCGATTCCGTCGTCAACGACCAAATCTCGCCGACATCGTCCCAGAATCGTGATAAGAATTCGCGTTCCATTTCGATTGTCGTTGGCATAGCGTGCGTAGCACACCAGGCAATCCATCGATGGTGAAGACGGTCGAATTGAATATCCGGCATTGAATCGAGGTTTCTCATTGCGTGCCCGATATCGAAATACGTGAGTACGCCATCTCGATCAAAAATAACTGCGCGGATGGTCATTGCTGGATTTTCTTTGCAAAGGTCGATGCCATCTCGACGTCTCCAAACGCCACGTTACGAAGTCGGCAGCGTATCGTCCGAAACGCAAAGCACGACGCATGCCAAACGCCATTCGGTGCGAAATTTACGAATCCGGCCTTCATTGTGGACCCTGATGCAACAAAATTTCGGGGATTGTGGTTTCCAAGTCCACATGGCCAAGACAATTGACGTCGTTGGCAAGACAAACACGTCCTTACGACCCGTTTCGCCGCTGATTCCTCGATTGTGGTTTTCGGCGCCACAACGTCGCGTTGTTGTGGTTTCGCCGTCCACAACGACGCAAGCTGTCGATTTCGTGCGGGTTTCTCGTCGACCACCAGCATCACCGAGCGGTTTTGCGGCTAGCTTGTGGACTCGAAAGCCACATCGAGCTCGCTTTTCTGCTCTTTCAAGCAGCAACGCCGCCGGCATCTCGTTACGTCCGCCTTTCCGGGGCGTTGGCATTCGACTTGCTCTGACTGCATGAACGATACGCGACCGCGCCTTGCATAGGCTTGCACGCGTGGAGTTCTTCATGGCTTTGACGTTGGAAGAAATACGCCAGCAATGGTTGCCTGAGCTCGACCGTCGAATCGTGGCGAGTTGTCCAGGATCTGGGCTTGTCGCGACGATGTGCGGATATCATCTCGGCACCGGGGGAAAACGACTTCGTGCGTTATTGCCCGTATGGGTTTGTGCGAATCTGGAAGGCCGTCCCGCGGATGCCGTCGAATTCGGGGTTGCGCTTGAATTGTTACACAATGCCACGCTGATTCACGACGACATTCAGGATGGGGATACGCATCGGCGCGGAAAGCCGACGGTATGGTCTCGATGGGGCGCGCCTCAAGCCATCAATGCCGGCGACGCGCTCATTTTTCAGGCCATGCGGCATTTCGCAAGGTCGCCCGCGGCAGCTCAGGTCGTGCCGCTCGTGTGCGAACGCATGACGGAGCTCATCGAAGGCCAAGCGCTGGATTTGCAACTGCAACTGTCCAAAGCTGTGCACAAGGACGGCTCGTCGAGCGTGTTGCCGTCGCTCGAGGAATGGATGCAGGTGGCGCGGCGAAAAACGGGGGCGCTTTTTGCATTGTGTTTTCAATTGGGCGTATGCGCGGCGGGCGTCGATGCACAATGGCAAATTCACGCAGCCGAATTCGGCATTCAGGTGGGTCTTGCGTTTCAAGTTGCGGATGACTTGCTCGAGTTTGTCGGAGAGAAAGGGCGATTGCCTGGAGGCAACTTGAT
>JBGAOI010001178.1:0-2404 GCA_044221885.1 Polyangium sp. (in: bacteria) | reverse complement strand
CGGGGTCCGTTTTGGTCTCCGCCGAAGGATAACGACGCAACAACTCCGCTTCAGGCATTTTCTCCGTGCCCGAGCGTGTGTACTTCGGTGTTGTCATGGGCACCGGCGGACGTGTTGGCCCAGGCGTAAGAGGCGCCGTTGTTGTTGGCGCTTGTGGTTGCGTAGCTACTGGAGCTTGGTGCGGGTTTGTCGGAATGCGCCTCGGGCCGCTAACTTTTGCAATCTCCACAAGCGCTCGGGCCACGTCGCCTGCGTCGGTAAAACGTTTGTCTCGGTTACTTTCCAAACAGCGCAAAACCACAGCGTCGAGATCTGGAGATATGTCTCGTACCTTGGTCGATGGAGCCGGCACTTTCTGCATTCTCGTAAACATGATCTGCCGCACGACTTCCCCCACGTTGCCCGTAAAAGGCCGAGCCCCCGTGAGCATTTCGTACAGGACAATCCCCAACGACCAAAGATCCGTTCGTCCGTCCAAATCTTTTTGTAGCGCCACCTGTTCGGGACTCATATACACCGGCGAACCCACGGCCACGTTCGTCAGCGTTGCCGGACCTTCCGCATGCCCGTCCAAATGCTTGCTCACACCAAAATCCAATACTTTGACGACAAAGTGTTCGTCCGGAACGCCTTCTTCTTGATGCAAAAAAATATTCGCCGGCTTCAAATCGCGATGAATGATTTTCGCCGCATGGGCAACAGCCAACGCATTTGCAATTTCGGCACCAATACGCGCGGCTACCGCGGGCTCGATTCGCCGCGTATCCTTCAATCGTTCAGCCAGCGTTCGTCCACGCAGGAGCTCCAGCACCAAAAATGGATCCCCATCCGCCGTTTCGCCCACATCGAGCATTCGAACGATGTTCGGGTGTTGCAACTTTCCGCAAGTTCGAGCCTCGCGCAACATACGTTGCCGCACGTCCATCAGATTGTTTTTCTTGGCTGAAGCAATGATGAGTTTGAGCGCAATGCGTTCTCCGGTGGATTGGTTTTCCCCCGACCACACTTCACCCATGGCCCCTTCGCCAATGGGCTGGACCAGCCGGTATTTGCCCGCAAGGACATCCCCAGACTTCATGCAGTTCCATGTTTCACGACTCTCTCGGGAGGTGCAAGCGAGTTTTTCTGGGTGTGAAGAAAAACGTCATACCAAGCCAAACTGCTTTTATCACGCAAGACGTGCGTCAATCGCGCATGTGGCGTTCTGAGAAAATTTCTGAATGGTTATTGTCGGGTTTTGATACCGTAAATGGTTTGTCTTGGGCGCCGTGCGCTGCGCCAAACGCGCAAATTGCGGCCCGGCGTTGGCGTTCGAATTGCGCTTGTCGTGCAAAACAAAAACCGACGATGTGCGCGATTCTTGACTTGACGCCGCGCCCACCGGCATTCGATGCGATCAGAACGTGGACAAACCCATGCGCGGCACGACAACCATGGCTACTCGCGCAAGCTGCGTTCAGCTTTCCGTATTTCGAGCCTACCCGACCGATGATGTCGGCCGCTCGCGACGGTCACTCATCAGGCTACTACTTCGCGGCCTTGTCGTCTTTGTTCTCGGCCGGCTTGTCCGTCGCCTTTTCGTCTTTTTTCTCAGTCTTTTCAGCAGGTTTGTCCGCGCCTTCTTTGGCCGGAGCAGCATCTCCCGCTTCCGCATCGGCGACGCCAGCATCCGTTGCTTCCGCGTCTGCAAGTCCACCATCGACTGCGATGTCTGCGTCCGGCGCATCGACCACAGGCGCTGCATCGGGCACGCCCGCATCAGCAACCTCGTCAGGCTTCGCATCGGCCCAACACTCGAGTTTCTCGGGAGCTTCGAACTTCAACGCATGCGACGAGGGATCGCCCTTCTTCGTCGTCAACGTTGTCGTCTTGTATGGCTTCGCGTCACCGCAATCGTACGAGGTCGATCCATCCGTGCGCAGTGACTTCGACTTGGACGCGCTGACGGCTGCTGTCGCGTGTTCGTTTGGACATACGGTCCACTCGACCTTGTACTCCATGTTTTTGTCCGGAAGAACCATCTTCGGGCTTGGATCTCCCTCCGCGTGCTTGCCAAACACGATCACCTTCGTGACCGGATCGTCATCGTCGAGCACCGTCACGCGCACCGGAAAACGTAGTCCACCCCGGAGTTTCGCACCTCCCGCGCCGATCGAATAATCGGGACACACGGGGTCCCCGGAGATCGTTGAATGCACCGGAGGACCAGAACAACCAACGAGCGCAACAACCGAAGAAAGAACCGCAACGGAGAACAACGAACGCAGGGTCGAACGAATCACGCGCCGAACGTCGCCTCATGCGACGCGCGCGTCAAGTGCACTCGACCGTCACTGATACTTGCGCGCCAGTTTTGTCTTGCCGAGTCCCAACACGTGGTCGAAGTGTTCCTTCGACACCGGCA
>JBGAOI010001177.1:0-2407 GCA_044221885.1 Polyangium sp. (in: bacteria) | reverse complement strand
TGGGCAACGCGCGTGAACGCTCAAACCTTACGCTTGGCTTTCAGATTTTGCTGCGCACGACGAACTCGATGTAGTTCTCGATGCCAATACGAGACGCCCGCAAGCACGCCGGCGACAGCCGACGCCACGAGCGCGATGTCGAGCAGCTCTGGTGCCGCGATCGCTGCAAGTACCGCGACAAACTGGACGGTCGTCGCGAGTTTTCCAGGAACGTTGGCGCGGGCTGCCGCTTTGCGTGCCCCTCGAAACGACTGGCTCACGAGCACCCAAACGACGAGCGGCGCTTCCAAGATCTCGCGCGCCAAAAGCGCTGGGAGGGCCCACAGTGGAAGCTGATGCTTGACGAGCAACGTGACCACGACCGTTGTTGCGAAGACTTTGTCCGCGATGGGATCGACAACCGCTCCCACCGCAGTGACTTGTCCCCGACGACGCGCGAGCCATCCATCGAGCACATCGGTGAGTCCGGAAGTCAGCAAAACTCCCAGTGCCGCGTGAGGTTTGTCCACGACAAACGGAAAGACTGCCGCCAACGGCAAACGCAACGCGCTCAAAACGTTCGGCAACAACGCAAGATCGGCGAGACGGTACCGAGGCATCGAGCGGTTCCGAGATGCTTATTCGACGCGAACGGACAAGACCGGCACGTTGCTCTTGCGCAACACGCGTTCGGCAACACTCCCCAGAATCAGGTGCGCCAAACCCTGCCGACCATGTGTACCCATGACAATCATCGACGCTTTGAGTTCGTCGGCGGCTGCAAGAATCTCCGTTGCCGGATCGCCTTGCCGCAACACGGCTCGAACATTGCCTTCTTGTTGGGCCAGAGCACTCACAGCACGCTCGGCAGCGGACGTCACTTCCGCATGAAATCCAGGCATAATCGAAGGTTCGAGGCCCGGGTACGTGTACACGGGAAGTTGATACACGTGGGCAATGACAACTTCGCCGCCCAAGCGCGCCGCGAGATCTTTCGCGATGCGCAGCGCTTTCATCGAGGCGGCTTCAAAATCAACAGGCACGAGAATCAAGTTGGTGGGTGTGGCCATGGTGGCTCCTTCTTTCCGATGTCGTCATTCGCTGCGCAAGTTTCTGATGCGACTCGGCGTTGCCTTGGTTCGCCGCGAGAAACCAAACGATGCCGCGGCGCGGATGATGGCGCAAGACGCTTTTTTTTGCCACTCGGAATCCTGTACGTCCGGGCAGAAACCATTTCCGACATTCGATCCAGCAGATCGGACGTTTCGTTAGATCCTGACGAACTCGACCAGGAAGCCTTCATCGCCGCATTGGAGTAACAATGTTCCGCAACCGAATGATTCTCCAATGACGGCAAGGGCTCTGCACACGATCGGTGGCCCAATGCATTACCATTTGAATTCGCCTGAAGTTCGATCTTGACGTCCGCTTGCGGCAACTCACTATGCTTGCCCTTGGCTCGTTCAGCACTCGCTTCTATCGGAGGATTCTCATGAACCATCGCGTTGTAACCTGCGGGTTTGGCTTGGCCTTCTCGTCCGTCATGGGAATGGCAACGGGGTGCACGTATGAGCCTCCGACAGCGAGTTCTGGAGGGCCAGGGGGAGCGTCGACAGGCGGTTTTGGTGGACAAGGTGGTTCGTCGGGACAAGGCGGTTTGTCGGGACAAGGTGGGTCGTCGGGACAAGGTGGTGGTTCTGTAGAATGTCCCCCGGAGTCGAAGCCAATGTGCGCGCTCTATACCGGCCCCGCAGAAACACTCAATATGGGATTCTGTCGCGCAGCAGAACCTGCGTGCGGATTCGATGGAAAGTGGACGTGTGGCGCTGAGGTATTACCCTCACCGGAATTTTGCAACAGTCCGGGTGACGTCAATTGCGATACCATTAATAAATGCCAGGGGAAACTCATTGCAGGCAATCCCTTCACGGCGTCCCAAACCATGAAAGACGAATTGATCGTCTCCATCGCGACAAGTGCGGCGAAGAACTATGTCAATGGCAATACGTACGCGGTTGGACTTCGCGGCGCCGATTTGACGCTAGCTGGCCCGGTTGGACCCAATATCCTTGCATGGCGACGAACCCCCGATGGAACGATGCAAAATTGGGCCCCCAAATTCGACTTCACTCCCAATATGGTTCCCAATGGCGCTCAACTCACCGGCGTCGTCGTACTGCCGAAATCCGGCGATGTCGTCATTTCAGGCGTTTTTTACAATGGAACGATGACAATTGACAGCAAATCCGTCTCATCGAGCCCGCCGAAGAGTTTCCTCGTGAAGCTCGATCCCCTTGGTACAATCCAAACAGTAGTATGGCTCGGTGACGGAGGTAGTTTGTCCATCCGAGGAATCGCTTCGGATTCAATGGACAACATTTACCTCGCGGGCGATTTCGACGGGACTCCGCTTCTTATCAATGGGAAT
>JBGAOI010001176.1:0-2410 GCA_044221885.1 Polyangium sp. (in: bacteria) | reverse complement strand
TGAAACACGGCCTGACGAAGTTCGCTTATTGGCAAATGCTCGTTGATGTATCCGGCAACGTAATCGACCGCGAGGTTTTGGTCCTTTTTTCGAATGGCTTCGAGCACTTCGTTCACGGAAGCCTTCTTTGCATGAATGGCACAACGCCGTTCCACGGGCGCGTCCATTTTTCTTCCCGAATGGGTAAATGCGAGAGTTTGTACCAGAAAACGCAAGGACTTGGGGGTTCGATGGCGGACGATAGCGTTACGAACAGCACAGGCAAAGGTAAAACGATGCGTCGCCCAAAGCCAATTTTCGACCACACCGAGGCTCCGTTCGATTTCCAAGTCGAATCGGAAAAACCGCTCGGCAGCCGCGCGAACCAGCGCCGTGGCGATGCGTTCCGGAGAAACACCTTCACGAAGAGCCGAAAACATGCCTTCGCAAGCATCTTCCACCGTGCCTTCGAGGGCCAACGCGACAAATCGTTCGACGTCAAAAGGTGCGTCTTGACGATCTTGACCGTACGTGGCCGCAAGTGTACCCGCTACAGCGTCATAACGTTTGAAATACTGGCGCATGAAGGGCAGCAGGTCTTCGCGTGTTCCGACGCCAATCGAATACGTCATTGCGCCGTATACATCGGCAAGCACTGTGCGATCGACGTCGGGCAGTTCCGCGAAAAACTCCTGAGCTTTCACGATGTAAATCAATGGATGGCCAAAATCCAAGAGGTGCTCGGCGCACGCGTCGTAAAGCCAAGCCTCGATCTGTGCGCGTGAAACGCCTGCAAGCAACGCGCCGCGTACCCATGCTTCCGCACGACTCAGATCTTCGCTTTCAATGGCGTGGGCGATATCTTCGCCAGTGCCGTTTGTCATGGGCTCCGGAACTTGTCGCGGAGGCAGGCGCACATTCGACTCGCCGTACAGATCCAGGACATTCCCAATGGGATGCATGACTTCGAGCCCGGAAAAACTCTCGAACTGTCGGCACGCATCCGCCGCCATCGGCAATACGTGCGTCGTCCCGTATTCCGCATGGATGGCGTCGAGATGAATGGCTTCGAGCAACAAGGCGCGCGGCGTCGTTCCCGCTTGAAGCAAACGAAGGGCGTCGCGAAAAACGCGCCCGTTGTCGGCTTTGAACAAGCCGTCCCGTAAACTTTGCAAATAACCAACCATCAGAACTTGCGGGTCGGGTTCGGCCAGATCAACCTCGAGGTTTCCTTCGTGAATTCGGCAAGGAAAAACCCTCACGCCTTCCCCACCGAGAAGCGTATGGCCATCGCGTACGTCGAATTTCCAATTATGCCACGCACACGTCAGGATACAGCCGTCGAGTTTCCCTTGAGCCAGCGGATAACCTTCGTGAGGACAACGATTGTCCACGACGTGTACTTCACCATTATCGGTGTGCAATACGGCAAGCTGAACCTTGTCGACTTTGGCCGTGTGGCCACCTGGTGGGAATTTGCTCAAAGGCCCAAGCGACGTGAAACGCGACATGAGCGCATTGTTGTCACAGGGGAGGTTCGTTTGGCAAGCGATTTGAGAAAGGCGGGATGGTTTTTCCGACAGAGGCGCTCAATCTTCGGGGCGTTTACCGCCGTGGTAAAACCAATCCATCACTTGTGGATTTTGGATGATCGCGGCGCCCTTCTTGCGAAATTCGCTGGCGATTTCATCCGTCATGCCGTCATCCTTGGCTGCGCCAACCGCACCTTTACGCACCATAGCTCCCGTATCGAGCATGGGATATTCGAGCAGATGCTGCATCTCGAATTTCTCCTGATGTTTCTTCATCCAATCGAAGGAACAGTATTCGAGAATCTTAGGCCATTGTTCTTTCGTCGGCGAGAAACCAAGAAACTCGGCGAGCGCAGGAATCACTTCTCCAGGATTGCGTTTTAGATCCGAGAAATGAATCAGCATGACGTTGGGTTTGTGCCGAAACGGCCACCAATTGGCGAGGAATCCGAAAAACATCTCGGCGTGGGGCATTTGCTGCAAAACATCGCGATAATATTCGGCAAACGTTTCGCGCACGAACGTGCTCTTCGGTACTTTCCAGTAGTCGAAAAAAGCTTGTGAGTGCCCCTCGATAAAGGGTTTGAGAGAAACCAGGGCTTCTTCGGGATTCCGTACGACCACAACGTACTTGACATCGGGCGTATTGGATCCCGCTTCGACATACGGAATCACCGGGGGCGCGGCGTGTGTTTTGAATGCCCGTCGTCGCGAAAGAGGTTGTGACCGAAAGCGCTCTAATCGACGTACTGGCGTGTCCTCGCGGCTTTCGACGAGTTCCAGCCAAGGCACTTCGACGTAAATATCCTTGAAGTCAGGATCGCCGCCGGTACGCAATTGATGAACGATATTCATCGTCCACGTCGTGCCACTTTTCGCCGGCACGGAAATGATGATGT
>JBGAOI010001175.1:0-2421 GCA_044221885.1 Polyangium sp. (in: bacteria) | reverse complement strand
TCGTGCGCTAAGCCCTTCGCGCCCGATGATCGACGTTCATCGCCTCTCGAAATCGTACGGTGCATTCCCCGCCGTAACGAACATCTCGTTCCATTTGGATCGTGGCGAAGTCGTCGGCTTTCTGGGTCCCAACGGTGCGGGCAAAAGCACCACACTCCGAATGCTCGCGGGATTCCTGGGTCCCAGCGCGGGACGCATTCGCATCGACGGCCAAGACATCGCCGACGAACCGGAACTCGCGCAGAAGAAGCTCGGCTACATGCCCGAAACCTGCCCGCTTTACCCCGAAATGCGCGTGCGGGAATACTTGGTTTTTCGTGCCGAACTCAAACGTTTGCCCCGCAAAGAACGCGCAAAAGCCGTCGAAGCCGTCTCCGAAGAAGTCGACATCACCGAAGTCAGCGACGTACTGATCCGCCACCTCTCCAAAGGTTACCGACAACGTGTGGGATTGGCCGATGCTCTCTTGGGCGATCCTCCCGTCCTCATCCTGGACGAACCCACCGCGGGCATGGATCCCAATCAAATTCGGCACGTGCGCGACATCATCCGCAAACGTGGAGACAACCACGCGATTCTTTTGAGCACCCACATTCTTTCCGAGGTCGAAGCGACGTGTTCCCGCGCCCTCGTGATCGACCGGGGCAAACTCGTCGCGTCGGGGACGATCGATCATTTGCGCGAGATGCGTCGGGCCTCGGGCTTGCGGCTCATCCTGCGCGGTGACCGAAAAAAGGCACTCGATGTCTGCCAAAGGATCGATGGAGTTGCGAAAGCCGACGCTGAAGATCTCGGCATACACGACGCGTTCTCCGTAACGACCACCTACGCCCGAGACGCCGTCAGCGCCGACGTAGCCGAACGCCTCGTGAGTTCGCTCGTGAACGCAGGACTGTTTGTCCGGGAAGCAGTTCCCCGCGCTGCATCGCTCGAACAAGTGTTTGCCGAACTGACTCGCCCAGACGAACCGTTTGTCGAGGACGCGACGAAGACTTCATCTTCCAAAGCCCGAGGAGTCGAAAGCGCGTGAGAGGTTTCTGGCCGATCTTCAAGCGCGAACTCTTCGCCTTGTTCGTCACTCCGCTCGCGTGGGTGGCGATCACATCGTTTCTGTTACTGCAAGGACTGCACTTTTTCCTCATCGTCATCAACTTCGCGTCGGCTCCGGCCGATTCGATTGGCGACACGGGTCCTGTGCAATCGTTTTTTGGTCAAACGGTCTTGATGTACGTCCCGCTGCTCGTCGTTTGTCCGCTCCTCACGATGCGGTCTTTCGCCGAAGAAAGACGTAGCGGCACCATCGAATCTCTGCTCACGGCTCCCGTTGGGTCGGCGGGCGTGACGCTGGCGAAGTACGCAGCACCGTTTGTCACGTACGCAGCCATGTGGGCGCCCACGTTGCTCTACATGCTCGTCATTCAACTCCAGAACGGCGAAGTTGACTGGCGCGTCGTAGGCACGAGTTACGCCGCTGTGCTCGCGATCGGAGGTGGCTACTTGGCCATTGGGATCATGACCAGCGCGTTGTCGCAAAGTCAGCTCACCGCGGCCGTGCTTTCGGCACTCGCCATTTCCGGCCTGTTTTTCTTCGGCATGGCCGAGTTCATCATTCCCGATGGCACCGTCCACGACGTCGCGACGCACCTTTCCGTTTGGACTCAAATGAACGATGCCTCGCGGGGCCTTCTGGATTCGAGGCGCTTGATCTACGACGCCACGGTCATCGCGTTGCCACTGTTCATCACGACGCGCGCAGTCGACGCTTGGAGGTGGGGATGAGCGAAGACAAACCCACCAAGAAGCCGGATGCCAAGCGTTCGTCCGGCAAAACAGCACGCAAGATGGTCGACAAACCCGCAGTCGCGCCCAACGTCGTCACCAACGAGAAAACGTCCACCAGGACAAACGACGGCGAAGAACCGAGCGACCGTTCGAGCGTCGTTCCTGAAGGCACGAGTGCCGGAACGAAGCTCGGTGCGATGGTGGGCCTCGTCGCCGCGATGGTCTTGGCCCTGCTCGTCAACATCGCTGCCGCGCGACACTACAAACGCTGGGACTTCACCACCGGCGGCCTGTACACCCTCAGCCGGGCAACAACGGAAACGCTGCATGCCTTGGGCGAACCGATTCGCATCGACGTGCTCGTCCCTGCTTCCGATCCCCTGACGTTGTCGTTGCGCCATCTGCTGACGGCGTATGGTTCCGAAACCACGCGCCTCGATGTGCACTACGTCGATCCCGAACGTCATGCGGCCGAGTTCTTGGCGATCCAACGCAAGTACGACGAACGCGTGATCAATGGTCACGTCGTCACGGACGCAACGATGGTGATTTCACGGGGCGACCGAGCGCACTTCATCACGCCGCGGGACTTGGTCGAAGTCGAAGACGCTGAAGACACACGCGCTCGACCGAAACTCG
>JBGAOI010001174.1:0-2421 GCA_044221885.1 Polyangium sp. (in: bacteria) | reverse complement strand
GTGCGTCATGGCACGCGTGACCTGATTAACTTGACAACGGAGGTGAGGACAGGCGATGGGCTGAACAGGTGACGCCTCGCAGGAGCGATGGTCGTTCAGAACGCGATTTTGAGCGTGATACCTGGTTTGCTAAAGCTGATCTTCAACGGCTGCTCGCCTCGAAGAGCCTCGAGGACGTTCTGTTTCACATCCACATGTCCGCTGAGTACGATTTTTTCAGAATGCACCGCCTTTTCGAGTTCGTATGGGCGTATGCCTTTTTCGCGCACTACACCCGCCACGAAGTCCCAAAAATCACTACCACTGCTTGAGTGGCTCTTCTGCTTTGGCCCAAACATCTCCCGCAGCCGCATGCGCAAGTTAAATTCATCCGTCCACTTCTGAATTTCTCCCGGCGAACGGCAGTCAAGCGCGTGATTCAACTGATACAAAAGGTGCGCCAGTTTCTCGTCTTCATCCATGTCCCGTCTCCTTGTTTCTTTGTTTCTGCCTGTGCCACTCCAACCTGCACGTCAATTCACGCATAGCCGATGGCCACGACATCGGAACAATGGACAAACCCGAAGTGCCTTGCAAGACGTTTGTCATGTTCATGTCGCGCAATGTGTCGCCATGGCAAACCCGTTTCGTTCACGCAAGCGTTTGTCTTTCTTCTTGACACACGTCTG
Source organism: Polyangium sp. (in: bacteria) (assembly GCA_044221885.1). Classification (GTDB taxonomy): domain Bacteria; phylum Myxococcota_A; class Polyangia; order Polyangiales; family Polyangiaceae; genus Polyangium. The sequence goes on along the minus strand of JBGAOI010001174.1, from coordinate 1,753 downwards.
GATGCGTGCAGCAAGCCATTTTCGGCGCATTTTCAAGTACAGTTCGTCCGCGATCGTTTGTCTCGCGCTGTCCGCCAACGAAAAACCTGGGTTCGTCAAACCGATAAGTTCGCGTTGCGCGATTTTGCATCATTCACGCAAAGTCACGCAACCTGTTTGACAAGATGACGATGGGCACCTTAATTCGTTTTCAAAACCGGCGCCCGCCGGTCAAGTGGCTGGTGTCGGAACGAGGAGCCACCGTGCGTACAAGCGAAGGTCATTCCGAGGAGCTGACGATTGGTTCGGTGTTTGTCGAGCGGTATCGCATCGAACGACGTATCGCTGCGGGGGGAATGGGGGCGGTGTACGAGGTGGTTCACCTCGAGACGAATCGGCGACGAGCTTTGAAGGTGATGCACGCGGACTATGTTTCGAGTGACGAACTTAGGGCTCGATTCCGCCAAGAGGCCCGCGTGGCGGCGGAGATCGAGAGTGAGCACATTGTCGATGTGTTCGATGCGGGCGTGGATGCAGCGACGGGCATGCCTTTTCTCGTCATGGAGCTTTTGCGTGGCGAAGAACTCGGTCGATATTCAAAACGAACGGGGCCATTGCCAAAGGAAGAAGTTGTACGGTATTTGTATGAAACGAGTTTGGCGCTCGACAAGACGCATCGTGCGCGTATCGTGCATCGTGATCTAAAGCCAGCCAATTTATTTCTCTGCGAACGCGAACACGGTCCACCGCGCGTGAAGGTGCTGGATTTTGGAATTGCAAAGGTTATCAAAGATTTCGAGACGAAAACCAACACGACGCGCCCGCTGGGCACGCCTTTGTATATGGCGCCTGAGCAATTTCAATTGACGAGTTCGATTGCTCCGGCGACGGATATTTTTGCTTTGGGTATGATCGCGTTCACATTGCTCGCCGGCAAACCTTATTGGCATCCCGAATCAGCGAACGCTAGCGAACCATGGGCGTTTGTCATACACGTGGCCACAGGCCCAAAGGAATCGGCTGTGCGCCGAGCGTGGGACGAGTTTGGCGTGGAACTTCCGGCAGAATTCGATGAATGGTTTTTTAGGGTCACAGCGCGAGACCCCATTGCGCGATTTGAAACGGCAGGTGAAGCCATATGTGAATTGGCCCGTGCGCTCGGTGTCGATTGGCCAGGATATGAGTTCGATAAAAAAGTTGCTCGAACTGCGTCGGCCGCACACGTTTCGGCCCCTTCAGAGCAACCTGGCCCGAGTTTGTCATCCAGTATCGTTCCACCGCAGCAACGCACGGGACCGACGACGTTGGTGATGACGCCCGATGACAATGGCGCTAGTTTGGCTGAAAAGAAACGTCGGTCGCGAAAAAGAATACATGGTCTGGTTCTTGGAGGAGCGCTGGTAATCGGGTTATCCCTGGGAGTGTTCGTTATATTAACGACATTTTCGAGATCATCCACCTCATTATTAGCGCGCGGCATGACAACCGCACGCGTGGACACTTCTACTGCATCACCCGTAGCTGCCCGGTCCACGACGGACGAGTTGCTCATTGCTGTTCCCGCCACACCTGCGCCGGTTGAAGTCGCGGCATCAGCCATTGAAGTGGCATTACCGGTCAGAGCATCCACAACTTCAACAGCGGTGAGAGCTTCTACCGTTGACGCCAGATCAAAATCAAAAAGTGCGGCGGCGGCGCATACCGCACCATACCCGCCGCCCGAATTGAGTGCTCAACCTCAGACAAACCCATCGACCAGCTCGAAAAAACCTAG
>JBGAOI010001173.1:0-2426 GCA_044221885.1 Polyangium sp. (in: bacteria) | reverse complement strand
GGAGCGCCGTCACGCACCCCCGCGCCGAGCGTCGCCTTCTCTGCCCCTTCCACCGTGCCGCCCTCAGGCCGCGGCTGTTCCGTGACGCCTGGAGGAACTGGCGGCGCACCAAGGGCTCCACTGACGTGTGCAGCCTGGTCTGCCGCTCGAGCGCCCGACGAAGGCACGTACACAGCGAGCGGACGACGTTCGTCTCGATGTACCGATCGACCACTCGCCAAGAACGTCAACTCCATCGGCTCGCGACTCGATCGCCAATCTTCACGTGACGCGCGCTCACGCCCCGAATCAATACGCTGCGTTTGACTGCGATCGAGACGGTTTGGAATGGCCGTCACGAGCGTTCGATCATCCTGTCGGTCCGCAAGGTTCTCAGCGGTTTGCGCGGCTTCAGAACCTCCACGACCAGCGCCTTCGGTATCGGGCCGTGGAGTTGTTTCACCTCCACCCCGAGGAATCACGATCGGTGGCGTCTCGATGAGTTTTCCGTCGATCGTTTCTGCTCCAACGATCGGGAGGTCAACTTCCAACGGTTCGTCAAAACGAAGATGCGTGAACGCTCGCCCCGCCCAAGCCACGGTATGTCGTGACGAACGCGTGTAGAGTTCGTCGCCGAACGCAACGACGAAGAGATGCGTTGCGATCGACAAGATGCCGAACGCTATGGGCCGATAGTCGACGGAACGACCGCGCACGAAGTCGAGTATGACCGCTTTTGCGACGAAAAGACGCGAACGAATTACGCGAGGCTCAGTCGACGCTTCGCGTTCTCGCCCGTCCGCGCCACGAACGTCTCAAAGTCGTCGCCTCGAAGCTCCGCAACGCGTCGCGCCGTGTGGACGACATACGCCGGTTCGCAGCGTTTTCCACGCATCGGGATCGGTGCGAGGTACGGGCTGTCCGTTTCGACAAGAATGCGATCCATGGGCGCCCAGACGGCAACCTCGTGAATCGCTTTCGCGTTCTTGAACGTCACGATGCCCGAGAAGGAAATGTCGAACCCCAGCTTCAAGGCTCGCTCGGCAAACGGTCGATCCTCCGAGAAGCAGTGAATGATCCCGCCAACCCGCGAAGCACCTTCTTCTTCGAGAATGTTCAACGTGTCTTCAGGCGCTTCTCGTGTGTGCACCACGATGGGTTTGTTCACACGAACCGCGAGCGCAATGAGGCGCCGAAACACCTCGTGCTGCTTTTCCTTGGGCGAACGCATGTAGTGATAATCGAGTCCGATTTCGCCAATCGCACACAAACGCGGATGCGCCGCCATACGCTCGATCTCCGCTTCCATCGCGTCGTCCAGCACCACGGCGTCATGCGGATGCACGCCCGCTGTCGACCACACGTCCGGCAATCGAGTCGCTAGTTCCGCGGCGAACTTCGCCGGCCCCAAGTCTTCGCCGACGCCGATGACAACGAACGCTCCGACACCAACGGCACGAGCCCGATCCAGCACAGCATCGGACCCCTCCGGAAAGTACCCAGGATCAACGTGACAATGCGTATCGATCAACATGTTTTGAGCACCAAGGAATTCGATTCACGTGACGAGTTCCGCGAAACGTGCGCGCAGAAGAGCACTTCCAGCTTCGAGCGCGCAATGCTCACAATATCCCATCGCTTCCAACCGGCCGAGTGCGGCAAGTGCGTTCTTGCGCTGCTCTTCACGTAGGTTGTTTCCCGCCGGCGGCTCCGAGGACGAACCACGTGTAACCCGATCTCGCAAGATCATCACGAGGTCCCGGCACAGAAGCGCCACAGCCTTGCGTCGATCGGCGAAAAACGCATCACGCAAACGCCGCAACTGCTGAGGAAAAACCACCGCGTTGACGATCTTTTCACCAGGATGATCGATCGCCCACGCGGCGATCATGGAGATGAGCCCTTTGCGATGATCGTCGTGTTTGCTCTTCACCCCCAACAACAACTCGACCTCCCGCATCATGCGATCGTCCGGCGCTTCCGATCCTCCCGTGTGCGGGTTGCGCAATTTCTCCTGCTTCACCGTCGCCCCAACATGCACGATGTACCGGTCAAACAGTTCGTTGTAACGAACCTCGTCGACGATGCCGCTCGCAGCACGCATCTCTTCTTCCAGGGTGTCCAGCAAACGCGAACGCACGATGTCCCGGAAGAGTTTGTGGTCGTGATATCCACCGGCAAGCGCGCGCTCTTTGAGCCACTCGAATTCCGCAACGCGTTTGCACAGTTCGTCAAGCTCAACCAAGACAGCGAAGGGCGACAAACACGACGAATGCCGTGTCTGCGCTGCATCCAGCAAGAGCACGCGCATCTCGCGCGGTGAAACGCCAGTGCGGCCTTCGAACTCGATCGAGGCATCCGTTTCTTGCACAAGCGCGCGGATGTTTGCCTTGAGCAACTTCTGCGTGTCGGGGTCAAGTCGTTCAGGCGGTTGACCCATGGCATAG
>JBGAOI010001172.1:0-2428 GCA_044221885.1 Polyangium sp. (in: bacteria) | reverse complement strand
TTCCCAACGTGCAGCTCGATCCGAATTTCGTGACAAACCTTCAGGCCACCATCACGCGGTTTAACGGGTTTGCTGCGACCGGCGTGGACCTCGACTTCAAGCGTGGTCAAACGGCCTTCGAAAACGCTTGGCAAGGGCCATCGCGCAGTACGACCTCCAATCGCACGATGTATCCGATTTCTGGCACCGGACCGTATTACGCGGTTTTGATTGGCGCCGGAACGCTCGATACTTGCGGCGGTCCCATTACTGCGGCCGACGGTCACGTCCTCCGCCCCGACGGCTCGCCCATTCATGGATTGTTTGGTGCGGGCAACTGCGTGGCATCTCCGGCGGGACAAGGGTATTGGGGCGCGGGTGGAACCATTGGCCCGGCCCTCGTATTCGGATACATCGCTGGGCTTTCGGCATCGAATGAGCCGAACCATCCGTGAACCGTCGGTGTATCGGACGCCCGGTTACTTCTCCGGTTGCGCTTTGATACACGCCTGATACCTCTCTTTTGCGACAATCTCGGTTTCCAACAAAAATTCTTGTCGTTGCGTTGTTGTTAGGCACGAGATGCTGGCGCTGCGCAAAGCTTCATGTAGCAGCGCCACGTCGACGAGCCATATTTTGGCTGTTCTGTCGTCCGAAACCGTCAGGACCCGTTTGCCGTCGGCGCTCCAATACGCATGAGTCACAGCATCGGAGTGACTTCGGAGCACGATGTTTTGACTCGGGTCATCGGCATTCCATATTCGTGCGGTTTTGTCCGTAGACGAGGTCAACAAATGGCGACCATCGGGGCTCCATTGCACCATTGACATGTGGCCTGATTCGTGTCCATGGAACCACGCCGGAGGTTCATTTTCCGCTGATTTCCATACACCGAGGGTACCGTCGGCAGCAATTGTGGCAATTCGTGATCCATCAGGATTCCACGCAAGCCCTTCAACGGCCGATTGATGTCCACGCAGGATCAGGGGTTTGGAAGGTACGTCGATGTTCCAAATGATAATTCTTCGATCCATTGTCGTCGCGGCGAATCGGCGCCCATCTGGGCTCCATGCACGTGCAGTACACGGCGTGGAATTCCCTTCGAGAAAGACAGGTTTGTCGCTGCTAGCAGTGTTCCAAATTTGAACCTTGCCGTCCGAGGACACGATTGCGAGATGCTGGTTATCGGGGCTCCAAGCGGGTTCGAGTTCGTCCGCATTCGCTGGTTCGAACTTGCGGATCGTCGCTTTGCTGTTTACGTCGAATACATGAATCCGGGCTTTGGCGGTGTCGACGGCGAGCCGTTGGCCATTGGGACTCCATGTGAGCGACGCGATAGGTTCGTCGAACGAACTGATAATGTCCGGGCGCTTGGGATCTTCGATGTTCCAAATAGATAGAACGCTTCGTTCCGAATCGGCGGTGGCTTCCGTTGTCGCAGCAAGAGCGCCCGCATTTCGAGGACGAACCCTTGGCCAACCGACGGCGGGTTGAAGGCGATTCGGTCCGGTCCTTTCGAGACGCGCTGTTTCCTTTTCGATCGTCGCAATGGTTTTTCCTTTTGGATTCCACGCGGTCAGAGACACACTTGCTTTTTCGCGACCCAATCGAAATGCTTCTCGCGAGCCATCGGCATACCAAACCACGGTTTTTTCAGCCTGAGTCGTGAGCATGACGAAGTGCCCGTCGGGACTGAAACTTGCAAATTCGATTTTGCCGTCGTTCTCGAGCGTGACAGGTCGAACTGTGCTGCCAACGTTCCAAACGCGTGCAGTATCGTCAGCGCCGGTTGTCAGGAGGCGTTGGCTATCTTGGCTCCATACCAACGATTCAATGACCGAATCGGTGTGCCCCGCCAGAACCAATCCGGGGTTTTGGCCCGACGCATTCCAGACACGAATCGTCTTATCAAGGCTTGCTGTTGCAATTCTTCGACCATCCGGACTCCACGCAACGTCCGTGATTCGTTCCTTGTGCCCCTTGAGCTCGATTGATTCCCCCGTTCCATCGGCGCGAACGATCCTTGCGAGATGCCCGATGATCGCGACCAAGAACTTGCCGTCGGGACTCCAACGCGCCACTTGTGGAGCGCCTTTGCCAATGTCGATGGTCGGTCCGAATCCAAATCCAAGGCCCTCACCCGTGACGATGTGGGCTTGCCTTTCTGCGCCTTGTTTGTCCAGAGTGACTCCGGCGATGAGCGTGCCATCGGGACTCCATTCCACAATGGGCTCTTCCAGATTCGGGATGCCGCCGACAAGACCAACGGTATCCTCGGCACTTCGAACAATGGATCCATGTCCGCTGACGCTCGCCACGAAATGCGTTCCTGCGGGGTTCCAGGCGACAAACTTTACGCGGGCTCCAAATTCGTGAAGGATTGGAGTTCCGGAGCCGTCCGCATTCCAAATGTGCACGGTACCATCTGTCGAGGCCGCGGCAATTCTTT
>JBGAOI010001171.1:0-2428 GCA_044221885.1 Polyangium sp. (in: bacteria) | reverse complement strand
GGTAGAAGTAACGAAGCGCATCCGCACCGGCGCCTTTGCGCCCAGCCGCCTCGTCGATCTCCTCAACGACCTCCTCGATCGTCACCAGATTTCCGAGCCGCTTGCCCATCTTGTAGGGTTTGCCGTCGCGCAACAAATTCACGAGTTGGTAAAGAAGAACCTCGAAACGCTCCTTGGGCAAACCCAGCGCCGCCAACGCTCCACGCACGCGTGCCGTGTAGCCATGATGGTCCGCGCCCAACACGTTGATCAGTCGATCGTATCCACGCGCGATCTTGTCGGCGTGATACGCGATGTCGCTGGCGAAATACGTGAATTGCCCGTCGCTCTTGCGCACGACGCGATCCTTGTCGTCACCCTCTTCAATGCTCTTGAAGAAGACGGCGCCATCGCGTTCGTCCAGGCAACCTCTCGCATTCAGTTCAACAAGCGCTGCGTTGACACGACCCCAACGATGCAAGCTCTCTTCCGAGAACCATACGTCGAAGTAAATGCCCAAGTTGGCTAGGGTTCGCTTGATCCCAGGCAACGTAGACGAACCGGGCAAACCATCGAGCATGCGCCCGACACACACGCGAGACAAACGCGCAGCATCTTCTTCGTCGAGCGCGCTTGGATCGTTTTGACGAACCCACGTAGCGAGTTCACGGACGTAGTCGCCGCCGTATCCGCCTTCGGGAACGGGTTTGCCCGCGTCCATGGCGCGGACGCTTTCGGACAAGAGACGAACCTGGTTGCCGAAATCGTTGATGTAATATTCGCGCGTGACGCGGCAGCCGCTGGCTTCGAGCAACGTGGCGACGGCATCACCCAAAATGGCGCCTCGACCGTGGGAAACGAGCAGCGGGCCTGTGGGGTTTGCGCTGACGAACTCGACGAGAACGCGTTCGCCAACACCGCCAGCGGTTCGTCCGTACAAAGGACCCGCTTCGAGCACGTCGGCGATCACGCGCTGAAACGCGCCAGAAACGAGCCGTAAATTCAAGAAGCCGGGCCCAGCAATTTCGACGCTTCGAATTTCCGGATGACGTCCGAGCCGATCCGCAAGCATCGTCGCAATTTCACGCGGCGGCTTCTTGGCCAGCTTTTGAATGACCATCGCTGCGTTTGTCGCCAAATCGCCATGCTCCGGCCGTTTCGGCCGCTCCACGACAAACTGCGACTTCACGACCTCCGGCGGCAGCGCGCCTTCCCCCACAAGCTCTGTGAGAGTGTCAACTACGATTCGCCGGACTTGTTCTTCGATACCCATCGTCCACCAAGCTTCTACTTCACGATTGAGCCAACACCCAAATTTCTGTCATCACATGCTCTTACCTTATCGCACATTTCATGACCGCGCAACCTTTTCAAGCTGAATTGCTTTCCATCGGGTTTCTTCGAGTTCTCGGAGCGGATCCGAGTCAGCTACAATACCGCCGCCCGTGAAGTACTCGCCTTCCGAGCCGTGAAACACAGCCGTTCGTATCGCCATCGCCAAGGTCATCGATCCGTTGTGATTCAAGACACCGAATCCGCCCGTGTACAAGCCTCGACGGTGCGCTTCCAAGTTGGCAATAACCTCCATTGCCCGAACTTTTGGAGCGCCGGTTACGCTTCCGCTGGGAAGCATCGCTTCGAGCACTTCCATTCGAGAAACGGAAGTTTTGGTATGTGCTGTAAGCAAGGCTTCTCGATGATGGACGGTCCTGTGAGTTACGACTTCGGGGCCTCGAACAACGCGAACGGAACCTGGGCTTGCGACACGCCCCAAATCATTGCGCTCGACGTCGATAATCATCGTTAACTCCGCGTTTTCTTTGGGATCTTGATCGAGCTCGTGAACGAGGTCCCGGTCCTGTTCCGCACCTTTTCCGCGCGGTCGCGTTCCCTTGATTGGGCACGTGTAAAGTCGCGTGAATCTATTCGAATTTGTTTCAGAATCGAATGAACTATCCTTGCACGGCATCGACGTCCGCGTTTCGGCCCGAAGGAGCAGCTCGGGTGAGGTAGATACGAAAGACAAATCACGATTGATGTGCAAACACGCGCCGAATGACGAGGGGGCGGCCTGGCTCATCCGGGCGTACACATCCAGTGGCGCACCTTGAACCAACGTGACGCGAAGTCGCCGAGCTAGGTTGACTTGGTAAAGATCCCCACTTGCGATGAGGGCCTTCGCTGCCCGGATGCGGTCCACGTGTACGTAATCTGGCTCGCTCCCTGCAACTTCAATGCGCGTTGGCTCACGGTTGATCGTGAAACGCATTTCATCGGGAGGCGCTGAGCGGAGACGCGTGAGGAGGTTGCCGAGGTGAAGCGATGTGATGCCGACAGCAAGAACGCGACCTTCGAGGTGATCGATGACGATGATTGCTGGGTATCGCAACCAGTGCGGCCGTTGCGCCAGCGGTTGGGGACGTGTGTCCGGACGGACCCATGCGGGACG
>JBGAOI010001170.1:0-2429 GCA_044221885.1 Polyangium sp. (in: bacteria) | reverse complement strand
TCCAGATCGTGCCCGGTGAAAACTCCGTCCCAGCCAGCAGAATACACGCGACGCCCGTCTCGGGTCATGGCTACGCCAAACACGTATTCCTTGTGGGCGGCAAAGGAATGCTCCTTTTGTCCGGTTGCCAAATCAAAAACCGCCACTTCTCCATTGCGTCCACCGACGATCACGCGTCGTTCGTCGTGCGAAAGCGCCATCGCATCGGCTGTTCCCGGCATAACGCGGAAACCTTTCACTTCGCGAATTCCGTCTCGCACTGCGCGTGACGCACGAGCGACCGCGCGCGTGCCGCGGACCGCGCCCGCCGCAAGTTCCGCGACGCGATCGAGCACCTTCCAGGCACTTTTTTCGTCCCCACGTTCGATGTGAATCCAGGCTTCGAGCAACTTTGCATCCCACCGATCACTCGTTGATATGGCCTGACGCACCCGATCGAGTGCTCCTTTGTCGTGCATTTCTCCGGTCCGCCAAGCGAGCAGCGTATCGTTAAAAATTGCTTCCGGATGGCAAGGATCAATGGCTAGGGCTTCACGAAGGTTTGTCCGAGCTTCTTCACGCAAGTCCAAGTCGAGCAGCGACACGGCCCGATTGTTGAATGCATTCGCGCGCATTTCCGCGCCTGCGGGGGGCTTTCGAATCACGCCGCGACGGCCGAGCATGGCAGTGAGCTCTTCGGCCACTTCGACGGCTTTCGGGCGTCCTTTGGGATCTTGCGCCAACATGCGACGCAGAAGATCCCGTGCGCCTTCCCAAATCGGCGACGACTTCTCGAAGAGATGCTCCACGTGTCCCGGTTGCCAACGTGCTTGCCCAAGAAACATTTCGAGCAGCGTCAAACCCAACGACCAAATGTCTGTCGCTCGCGTAATAGGTTCTGGCTTGTTCTGCTTACGTTGAAGACTCGCCAATTGTTCGGGGGACGCATAAAGCGGCGTCATGCCGACGACTGTGGCCAGCATCGTGCCTTCACCCCGTAGGTTTGTCGACGCAAATGATTGGACGTCCAACTTTCCCAAGTTCGCAATGCCAAAATCCGTAAGTTTTGCACCTTGTTTGTCGAGCAAAACGTTGGACGGTTTGACGTCTTGATGCACGACGCCTGCGGCATGGGCATGCGACAAACCATGGGCCACGTCGAGCGCAATCGACAAGGCTTGATCAATGAGTGCGGGCGTTGTGGCACCGTCTTTGAATTGTCCCTTGTGAATGGCTTGGGCGAGCGATCCACCTTCGACAAACTCGATGAAGATGACGGGAGTGTTGCCAAACGTGCGTACGTAGTGGCATGTGACGACGTGGGGATGACTGGGCAAACGAATCCAGGTTTCGGCTTCTTTACGTAATTGCGGAAAGCCACCGGTGGACGTCATCGTCGAAGTGAGCGGGACTTTCGCCGCCAGATCGATTTCCCACACGCGATGGCGAATCCGAACGACTTCGCCCATGCCGCCGCGGCCCAAAGGACCAATCACTTCGTATAGGCTTTGAAACTGCGGATCGTCGAGCGGTGTCGTCATGGCGAGCTGCACGGTATCAGATGTTCGCAAAGACAAGCAAGGTGCAAGCGGTATCGAGCGGGCTCGGTCTTGAAAAACGGGATGCTGCAAAAATCTCGTGCATGGTGCGAGCTTGTCGTGTAGGGTTGCGCGCGATGAACGCGAAGGTCGAAACCCCGCCTCAACCGTTGGGTGATTCTCATAACTTTGGTCGCCATGTCGTCGAACGCGATGGGCGCATGGTCAAACCGCGGACCGTGTTTTGGGAATGGCTGTTTTTGTCGGCAGAAAGTCCTTTGCGCCAAGCGCTCGTGCTCGCGGCGGAACGCAGTCGTTTGTCCAGTCAATACTTTGATTTCTTGCCCGACCTGAAATTCGCCAACACACGCGCACGAGAAGGTGGCGAAGTCGAAAAACTCGAACTCGAACCATTGCCCGAACTGTCATCCGAAGAGAAACTCGAACTTGCCGGGATCGTGGGAAAATCGCTCGCATTCTGGAGTTATTTTGGCGTAGCGGACTTGCACTGGGAAAACGTCGCGCTTGGTCGTAATGCGCAAGGCCGAATGATCCTCACGCCGCTCGATATTGAAATGGTTTTGGCGGACTTGTCGCATCCGACGGACACGAAATGGATTCCCGATGCGGATCCGGAAGTCGCGGACGTGTGTCGTCATGCCGCGGGCGTCCGTCGCGTATTGCCCTATTTGGGAAAACCCATCGGCATCGAGCACATGATGCACGTGGCGCGCGAGTACCTACGCATGCTCGAGGTTCTGGGCAAACAGACCAAAGACATTGCGGCTGTGTTTGCGCAGATTGAAGACTTGAAAGACATTACTATTCGAGTTTGTCTTCGCGGCACCGACGAATACTTTCTTGACGACATCGATTCCCTTTGGCCTCCGCTGCTCGACGAAGAAATGGAGC
>JBGAOI010000116.1:0-15467 GCA_044221885.1 Polyangium sp. (in: bacteria) | reverse complement strand
GCAATTGCAAGAGTGTTGCCCGCAGGAGAGGACCCTGGCGCAAATCGAAGGGGGTCGCCGCGTGGCGTTCGGACCATTCCTTCGCGGCCATTTCCGGATCCGTTGCGTTGCGCAGATCGATGGTCGGCAAGAGCCATTCCGTCGGCGGGTGAATGCACTGCACTGGTTCGTCGTTTACAACGTCGAGCGTTGTCCGAAGTGTATCGTGTCGGCGAAGCACGGCGACAAATGCGCGCTCGAGTGCACGCACATGAATCATTCCGCGTATGCGCATCGCAAACGGCAAGCTGTACGATACCGTTCCCGGATTAAGCTGCTCGATGAACCACAGCCTCTGCTGCGCAAAAGACATCGGCGCATGTTTTACCTTTTGCGCCTTCTCCCGCAAAAGTCGCGCCAAAGCGGCTCGTTTGTCTTCACTTGATGCGCTCATTTGTCACTTCTCCGAATCCGACTCCGTCGACATGGCTGCGAGGAGTTCAGCGACCTGCTCATCTGACAACTGGTCCATATTCGCGAGCAAACGTTCCGCTTCTTCCGCTGTCATAGGAGGTTTGGTGAGAGAAACCGGCTGGGATTGTGTTGCTATTTCGTATCCCAAGCGATTGCAGACTTCCGCGGTGGTTGGGTCCAGTGGCCGAGGCCATTCGATTTTTTTCCAGGCGTCGCCCAGATTCGCTTCAATGCCCGTATGGCGCATGATGTTGGGGTCGCCCAATCCGCCGAGCATTCGCTCGCGCCGCCCATCATAAGGCGCGAGCACTTGTGTATCGAATGGAATGCCCAAGAATTCGCAAACGCCCTTCATCACTTGTTCCGGATTGCGCACCAATTCTTCGTAACGCACCCAATGGCATCGTTTAGGGTCAACCGTGGCGAAAAAGTCGAGGATGTTGCGATTGCACAGCGTCCACACCACTTCGGCTACGATATGCGGATCGATATCGGGATCCTCGAACAGCACCGGCCCAAAAAGGCGATCCATGCGCATTCGAACAATGGACTCCATGACGGGATGGGGATGACGGTAGAGATAGATATACTTTGCGCCGTCAAAGAAAGCTTCCGCATTCGCCAACGTATTCTCGTCGAAAGAATAGAGCGGAGTCTTGTCGACGAGCAGTCTCGGATGTACAATTTTTGCAAGTCGTGCATAAACATCTGAAATCGGGACATTTTGCGCTACCAGCTCATTCAGTGCTGCCTCGGCTCTTGTAGCCTCGAATCCATGCGAGTCGCGAAGTGCAAACCGTATTCCTTCGTCCGTCCAGTCGAAGTTATGGCCCATGCCGACGTTGTTCTTCCATTGCTGCATATCATCGAAAAACAACAGATTGAGTTCGGGCGGACAATACAGTTTGGGGTGACCAGCTAACATGACGCGAAACAATGTCGACCCTGAACGGGGACTTGAATGAACGAAAACAGGGCCCGGATTCTTGGCCACCGATTTCGAATGTCCCTTCGACGCTGCTCGGAAGGGTCTTAACGACCAATTGGAAATGGGGGCACTGGTCACGCGTTGTTTTGCATTGGTCCAGGCGTCGATTTCTTTCACGAGATATCGTGCCAGTTCACCGATATTACGATGCTGCGCAATTTCGTGAGGATAAACTTGAACCTGAAAGTCCTGTTTGAGGCAGTGTTGTATTTCGGCCGTTGTCAGCGCCAAATCGAGTTGCGACAAATCGCCGTCTTTGGAAAGGGAACTCATCTCTGCGTTCTGACCGACGACGAGTCTTTGACGGAGATACTCCTCTAAAATGATTGGTTTGTCTGTTGGGAACGCCGTTCGTAAGCGATCCGCGATGGGGCGCTGCGTTTGCTCGCCTTGTTTGCCAAGTTCTTTGGTGACGAAAACCGCGAGCTTCGCGATGGTGGAACCCTCGAACAATTGTCGAAGCGGAATATTCACCTTGAATGCGTCGAGGATTTCATTGCGCAATTGCGCTCCGAGTAACGAGTGTCCTCCCAATTCGAAGAAATCGTCATGAATACCGATGGGCTGAACGCCGAGCAACCGCTGCCAAATGTCGACGAGTTTGAGCGCGATATCGCTATCCGGTTCGACATAGGCGGTAGCCAGTAAAGGCCGTGCGCTCCGTTTGTGCGGCATTCCTGGGGCTCCAAGGATGGCCGTCATTTTGCCTTCAGCGAGGAACTGAATCTGGTCCAACACATCCTGCAAGGCCGTTGTGGAAACGATGATTTGGGTCGATGTGTTTTCGGCCAAGATATGCTGCAACGCCGCCATACCCTCTGTCGGACGAATGGCCATTTGTAGCTGCAATTCACGCAATGCCTTGAGGGGCGCAGGCAGATTTGGGTTGACCGCCATTCCCTCTGCTTGCCACATATCCCAATTGATCGAAACCACGCGGGCTCTGTTTTTCGTTGACAATCGATGGGCAAATGCGTCGAGGTGTGCGTTTGCCGCGCAATAGTCAATTTGCCCCATTTCGCCGACAATCGCGGTCAAGGACGAAAAGAGCACAATGAAGTCCAGCGGCATTCCATCAAGAATCTTTTCCAAGTTCCTGACGCCTACAATTTTCGGGGCCATGACCGTGGCCATTGCTGCCGGGGTTTTAAGCGCAATGATGCCGCCACCGGCGACACCCGCGGCGTGAAACACCCCATCGAGTCCCCCCCATTGTTCGATAATCTGGTCCATCGCTCGTCTCATTTGCCCACTGTCGCCCACGTCTGCATTCAATACGAGCAACTCGGCTCCCGTCCCTTCGAGCTCCCTCAATCGACGCAATCGTATGCTCACAGGATCATTTTCGTGGTGCGAATTCAGCCACGTGTCCCATTCGGCGCGAGCGGGCAGCGCCGTACGGCCTACGAGCGCCAATCGGGCTTTGTAGGTTCGTCCCAAAAATTCGGCCAATGTAAAGCCGACTCCGCCGAGTCCGCCGGTGATGAGATATCGTCCGCCCAATCGAAGGGACTCGGTGCCTTGCATTGGTTCGTGGAGACGAACGGGCTCGAACACCTGCGTCCAACGGGTATTTTCTCGCCATGCTACGATGGGGTCTGGAGCACGGTGCAAGAGTTCGCGGACAACGTTCTTGATGACACCAATGCTTTGCGTGGAATCCGCCCCATGCGTAATATCAACGTGCCGGCACGTTATATGCAGATATTCACGGGGTACGACGCGGATCGCCCCGAGAATCGTTGCTCGCGCGGGAACGCCGACATCTTGGCTTTCAACTTCGTGCACTCCACTGGTGACGACGGCCATTCGGAGTGCATTCGTATTGCCAGATTCTCCGAGCGCTTGAACCAAATAAAGTAGACTATGCAAGCCCAGACGCAGACTGGCTTCGGCTGAGCCACTTTCAGGAATTGTCGCTTCGAACGGCGAAACACTCCAAAAGTGGGCAATCGCCTGAGGAAATCGATTCGTTTTTTGGAGCTGACGAATGAGCGCAATATAATTGTCGGCACGTCCGGGGTCGATGGTACAGAGTCGTTCCGACTGCCATTCGAAGTCCACGCCGATTTCGGCGACAATCACATCTTGTCCGGCTTTCTCGAGTGCTTCGATGACTCCCGTGCTCACTTGTCCGCGATCACTGAGCACCAGCCATCTTTCTGTCGTCGTGACGTTGCTCCGTGGCAACATCGTTCGTTTCCAGCTTGGCAAGTAAAACCACTCTTGCAATGGTCGTCGTTTGGCGGGTTGCGGCTCGACCTGCTGAGTTGCAATTTCGGAGCTCGCGGTGGAATCAATCCAAAGTCGTTGACGCTCGAACGGATACGTCGGAAGTGTAACGCGTCGCCGCTTTTCGTGCGAATAGAATCCTTTCCAATCGATTTCGCGGCCGGAAATCCAAAGTCGACCTAGGGCTCCGTGCAGTACTCGAAGCTCTGATTCCGATTGTTGTGGATGACGCATCGAGGTAACGACCAAGCGCGATTTAGCAGCGGCGTTTCTTCGTACCAAGGCGCTCAATGTGTTTCCCGGACCAACCTCGAGAAAACTGTACTTTTCATCGTGCAGCAGTTCATCGATGGCTTTGCCAAATTTCACGGGCTTTCGCAAATGAAGCGCCCAAGCTCGCGGGTCTCGAGCCTGCTCTGATGTGATCCACGTACCCGTCAAGTTGGACATATAAGGAATGTTGGGTGCCAAGAGCCGCGTTCGGCGAACAAGAGCTGTCCATTCCTCCAGAATGGAATCCATCGTGGCAGAATGAAAGGCGTGAGATGTATGCAAGCGACGAGTGGACAAACCTTGGTCACGCAGCTCTTGGTCAAATGATTCGATGACGTGGGTTGGTCCTGATACAACGCACATCGAAGGACCGTTTATTGCGGCAAGATCGAGCCGTGGATCGAGCCGTCGCACCAGTTCGTCTTCTGGAAGCGCCACGCTCAGCATCGCGCCTCCGGACAAACGTTGCATCATTCGGCCGCGGGCTTCGACCAGGAGGAGTGCATCTTCGAGCGAGAATACACCGGACAAACAGGCCGCGACATATTCGCCCAAGCTATGACCGATCATGGCTTGCGGCGTAATGCCCCAAGACATCCAGAGTTTGGCCAAGGCATATTCCACGACAAACAGGGCGGGTTGCGCGAAGGCTGTCGATTCGAGCGCGCTTGCAGCCTGTTCCTCATCGCCGGGATTGGGAAAAAGCGCCGGTTTCAAGTTGCAATGCGTATGTTGTCGCAGCCAATTGAAACACCGATCCATTTCTTGTCGAAACGTGGGCTCGGATGCGTAGAGTTCGCGGCTCATCCCGAGGTATTGCGCGCCTTGCCCCGGAAACATGAACACGATGGCTGGATCCGTGGATTCGCGAATGCCCTCGAGGAGTTCATTGGCGTCACGTTTTTCCAAGATCTCGATGGCTTCATTTCGTGTTTGGCAAAATAATACGCGGCGATGATCGAAGTTGCGACGTCCTACGTGCAGCGTATAGGCAATGTCGCTCAATGGTAACTCTGGATGGGCACGCAAATGTTTGGCAAGACGATGTTTCATCGCGTCCACTGCATCGGCGCTGCGCGCCGAAAACGTCAGCATTTGCAGCGCTCGTGATGGCTCGAGCGATGGCGTCTCCGGCGGTTCCTCCAAAATGACGTGGGCATTGGTTCCACCGAATCCGAAAGAACTCACACCTGCTCGCAATGGACGTGGGCCATTCCAATCAGACGCGTGCGTGTTGACAATAAATGGGCTATTTGCTAGATCCAGGTGCGGATTGGGGCGCGAATAATGCAGCAATGCGGGAAGCCTCTTGTGCTGCATCGCCAGAATGGTAGAAATAATTCCCGCCATGCCGGCAGCAGCATCGAGGTGTCCCATGACGGACTTGATGGTTCCAAGGCGACAAAATTGCTTTTTTTGCGTGCTCGCTCGGTACGCATTTGCCAGCGCCGCGATTTCAATTGGATCTCCCAATGCCGTCGCGGTTCCGTGGGCTTCTAAATAAGAAATCGAGTCGGCGTCAATCCCCGCACACGCTAGCGCTTCGAGAATGACGTTGGTTTGTCCCTCAATACTCGGTGCTGTGTACGACGCTTTGTCTGCGCCGTCGTTGTTGGTGGCTGTCCCCCGAACGATGGCCAGAATGGTATCGCCATCGGCAATGGCATCTTCGAGGCGCTTGAGCAATACGGCTCCTACGCCGCTGCCGAAAACGGTTCCATTGGCGTCGGCATCGAATGGTCGACAGATTCCGTCGGGAGAAACAATACCATTTTCGTCACTTCGATAGCCCACTCGATGGGGTACTTGGACGGCCGCTGCTGCGGCCAGAGCCATTCGGCATTCTCCAAGGAGTAAACTCTGGCACGCGAGATGCAATGCGGACAAGGATGTCGAGCAGGCCGTTTGCACCGCATAACTTGGACCGCGCAAGTGGAGCACGTATGAAATACGCGTCGCAACGGTCGACACGTCATTACCGAGTTCCGCGAGGAATCGCAGGGATGGATCCAACGTTGCGCGATTGTTGAGGAGGTGAAGTAGGTATGTACTTGTCCGGGCACCGGCGAAAACGGAAATGGGCGACGAAATTGTCTTTGGATCATACCCAGCGTATTCGAACGCTTCCCAAGCACATTCCAAAAGCAGCCGTTGCTGAGGATCCATGACGCGCGCTTCTATGGGGGTGTACCCGAAAAACGCGGCATCGAATTTCTCGATCTCATCGAGTACAGGGGACCTCTTCACGTATTTGGGGGATGAAATTTCGGTTGCAGAAACTCCATTGGCCAACAAGTCTTCATCGGAAAATGTCGTGATTGTTTCGGCGCCGGCGCACAATGCTTGCCATAGCTCGGTCGTATCACGTGCGCCGGGAAATCGGCACGACATCCCAATGATGGCAATCTGTAGACCCTCGTAATTTTCTTTTACTTCTGACATATCGCTTTTACTCGCTTTATTTCATTCGACGGAATGCAATCGCATATTGTATTCAATGATTGTTCTAGCGTCCGCGTCGCGGAAGCATTCGAGCTCGTTGTGCGAACTCGTCGCGTCGTTTCGATAGCTGCTCTGTGCGTTGATTTGTCGCTTCGTTGCCGTCTTGTTGCAATGCTTCGACCAACGCGCGTACGGTTGGACGCTGAAACAGCATTGTCGCCGGGGCCTGGAGGCGCATCGAGCGCTCGATTCGCGCGGCCAGTTGCACGGCCAAAAGAGAATCACCCCCGAGCTCGAAATAATGATCGTCGATGCCGATTTCTTGTATGCCCAAGACTTCGCCCCAAAGGGTTACCATTTGTTTTTCAATGTCATTTCGGGGCGCGACGTAGGGAGTTGGCATGGCGGGTCGAGGGTACATCCGTGTCGTGGTAGGTTTCGAGGCCTGCATTCCGACAGATTGCCGACGTTCGGTCAGATTTGTTGTGGAAACGAGAACCCGCGAAGCACCCACCATTGAAAGAATACGCCGTGTCGCCTCGATTCCTTCCGCTGGCAGAATAGCCGTTTTTGACCACGATGCAGATGCGGAGCCTTGGAAAACTTCTCCTTCGAGGCGCCAGATATCCCAATCCACGCAGATCCATCGGATTTTGCTGGATTCCATTTCTCGCTCCACGAACGCTTGAACGAATTGGCTGGCAGCCGCATTCGCGACTTGCCCGATTCCTCCAAGAACTGAAGACAAAGACGACGCAACCAAACAGACGTCAATTCGCTCGGCAGGCATCGTGCGCTGAAGTGTTAAGAGGCCCAATAATTGCCGATCGAAATACCGTTGAAAGTCGAGAACCACCGAATCTCGGATCGGTAGCGAGTCTCCGAGTCTCATTTCGCTTGCCGTATGAATGACGCCGTGTAGGTGCTCGAATTGATCGATTCCGATGGCAAACGCGCGCCGCATTTCCTCTTCGTTGCTCGTGGTTGCTTTGACGACGAGCACCGTCGCTCCAGCTCGCTCGAGGGATCTTACAGCTTCCAGTTTTCGCTGCAAATCATTGGTTGGCGCGCCTTGATGCGTCGCTTGATTGCCAGACGAGAGGGGCAGGTAGTCAAAATCGTCCAGTAAAATCAAGCGTGCACGATTGGCATTCGCGAGGTATTGCGCAATTTCCCACCCGATTCCTTCCAATCCTCGAGTGAGCAAATACGCACCTTTGGGATCCAATGGCGTGGCCGATGCCGGGTCAAATGCCAAACGCATTGTTTCGAACCGTTGTGCCCATCGTCGTCGTTTTCGCAGCGCCACGATCGGTTCGTCATGCATTGCATCGAATTCAGCGCATAGTTCACTGGCAATGTCCCGAGGCGCTGCCAGCGCGTTGTTGTCCACGTCGATGAATCGGCAGCGAATTCCAGGAAATTCTTGGGGAATGACGATGCATGGGCCAAGCATTGTAGCTTTCTCAGCGAAAAATGAATCTCGACTTTCGACGTTGCAGACACCATTGGCGATAATCCACCATGACTGCTTGGGTTCGGGATCGGAGGAGGCCCATGCTCGAGCGAAATGGGTCAAACTGTAGAAACCAAAGGCCAACAGATCATCGAGGGGCACCGCCCCGGTTTCAACGCCCCAGAGGTGCACGACCGCATCGAAACAACACGCGTCATTGCGCAATGCCTGCACCAATGCCGAATAATCTTCGGGACAATGTGGGTTCAACGTATAGGTATGCTCGTTGTGCCGCGTAAAACCACTACCGCGTCGGACGATCGTGATGGGCTTTCCCGCTGGAGACAAGCGCTCGACGAGGCTCGTGGCAATGTCACAACGATCGGCAAAAATAAGCCAACCTTTTTGTACTTCGGTCGGACTTTTGGCGGTGTCACGTTGAAGGCGCGCGTGCTGCCATGATGGAACGTAAAACCAATCGTCGATGTTCGCCTTTTTCACGGCGGCGGAGGTCTGTGCTGGAGCGATTTGGCGACGTTCGATCCAGTGCCGCCGACGTTCGAATGGATACGGGGGCAATGCGATTCGGCGTCGATTTTCTCGACCGTACAAGGCGTCGTGAGGGATTGTTTCGCCTCGAACCCATAAAGCCGCAAGGGCACCAAGAACCTCGGTGCACTCATCATGCCGGCCACTTTCTACACGCAACTGACGAATTCGTTGTCCCAAATCTGGCAATGAGGAGATGGAATTCGTCGCCATGGTTGTCGCGCTGGACCACCATCGTTTTGGGTCGCGTGACGTGAGCAGATCGAGGGCATCTTTGACGTTTTTACAGACAAATGCAGTACGTATGGGCATTGCCGACCGTCCGGCATGCAACGTGTACGCGACATCCACTAAATTGCAGTTTGGATTTTCAGTGAAGAACTGACGCAAGCTCGCAATGACCGATTCCAATGCCTGCGTCGACTTTGCTGACAAGAGAATGAGTTCCGGGCGCGATGTGGGTTTGTTCGGAGCAACCGTGGGCGCCTCTTGCAGAACGACGTGAACGTTTGTCCCACCAACACCAAAGGAGCTCACTCCCGCCCGTCGTGGCAGTTGTCCATGGTTTTGCCAGGGGGTGAGCTCGGTGTTTACGCGAAATCCACCGCGAACGAAGTCGATTTCCGGGTTTGATTCGTGACCATGAAGAATCGGGGGAACAAGCCCTCGTTCGAGAACAAGGCACGTTTTGATCAAACTAGCAATGCCCGCCGCTGCGCCCAAATGCCCAATGTTTGTCTTGACAGAGCCCAAGAGGCAAGGAAAATTTCGGTTTGGCGGAGTTTGATTGCGGCCCAGAAACGCCTTGGTTAATGCGCGAATTTCCACGGGATCACCGAGCGCCGTTCCTGTGCCGTGTGTCTCGACGTACCCGATCGTGCCTGGTGAAACCCCAGCAACCGCCAAAGCCTCGCGAATCACAGCCGCCTGACCATCGACCGCAGGCGCCGTGTATCCCACTTTTTGCGCGCCGTCGTTATTCGCGGCCGAACCTTTGATGATTGCGTGGATATGGTCGCCATCGTCAAGGGCATCACGAAGGCGTTTGAGTACGACGACGCCAGCGCCGCTGCCAAAAATCGTCCCATTTGCACGAGCATCGAATGCTCGGCAATGACCGTCTGGAGACGTAATGCCTCCAGGTACATACAGATACCCTTTCGGATGTTCGACATGAATGGATACACCGCCAGCCAGAGCCATGTCGCATTCTTCATTGAGAAGGCTTTGGATAGCGACGTGGACAGCGAGAAGCGACGTGGAACAGGCGCTGGCTACCGAATAACTCGGACCACGCAACCCGAGCTTATAGGCCACCCTCGTGCTCAGAAAATCGATTCCATTGGCAATGTCCAGCTGGACGTGATCCGTGTCTGAAAGTAATTCGGGATTGGACGCCAAATTGTACAAAAGATACGTATTCGTTGTTGCGCCGGCGTACACGCCAACCGATCCTTGACACGAATCTGGTGCATATCCGGCGTGTTCGAGCGCTTCCCAGCAGCATTCGAGGAATACGCGGTGTTGAGGATCCATCCATTCGGCTTCTCGAGGGGAAAATCCAAAAAAAGCCGCGTCAAACTGGTCCATTCCTTCGAGCACGGCCGCTGCCCGGACATAGCGTGGATCGTTGCGAATCGTGAGATCTACGTCGAGTGCATCAAGGTCGGTATTGGTGAGAAACCGAATGCTTTCGACCCCATTGCAAAGATTCGCCCAATAGTCCTCAATGCTCCTTGCGCCGGGGAACCGACATGCCATGCCGACAATGGCGATGTCTGCGTCATTCTCGGCTCCGTCATGAGGTATGAATTTTGAACTGGCCAAGGTTCAGGTCTCCTCATCAGGGTCGGCGTCGTGGCGGTTGTGTTTGCGCCGTCTTGCCCGTCGTCGTTCACCTCGTTCGTCACCTGCATCAATGACGGATTCCGTCGACGTTCCTGGGATTGTGTCTCCACGTTCGGCAATCACCAATTCGGCTAATTTCTCGACTGTCGGGGCTTCAAAAAGGCTGGCGGCAGAAATAGCCACGCCAAACCGTTCCTTCAGCTTGGCAATCAATTTGACGCCTGCCAATGAATTGCCACCAGCATCGAAGAAATTATCGCGTATTCCAACCTCCGTCACACCAAGAACTTGTGCGCATTCTTCCGCAATCTGCTGCTCGATTTCGTTTCTTGGGCGTAGAAACGAAGTTTGCAATGAGCGTCGCGGAGCACGCGCCGGCTCGGTCGGCGGCAGAAAGGCTGCTTGCTTCGTGTTTGCGGGGCTCAGGCGCGCGTCCAGGTCAGTTTTCGACACAACGACATGACTCATGGGATGCAGCCGCAACACGTGCAACCATGCCGCTTCTCCTTCCTCGCGGGTGATGGCATTCGACCCGAACGCCTGATTCGCAACGCTGGCTCGCGCGTCGTCATGCTCGAATTGCCAAGCATCCCAGGAAATACTCCGCCAAGGAGTGGCTTGCTCTTGCGAACACTGGACCGCGAATGCGTCCATGAAATGGGCGCACGCGGCATAAGCATAACGGCCCACACCTCCGAGAATCGACGTCAGTGACGCGTCCAAGATGCAAAAATCAATCGGTTGTTCCCGCAGTGCTCTTTCGAGCGCCTTTATGGCATGTATGCGGGTCGAGAAGTGCGTTTGAATGGTATGAGCGTCGAGTTCGGCCATTGTTTGGAAAAGCGTATTGTCGACCGTTCCTGCGGCGAAAATGACGCCGTGCAAGTCGCCGAATTGTTCTCGCGTCGTACGTACAGCTTTTTGGATTGCTTCGGGATCGGTCACATCGAATGACAGCGTCGAGACTTCGGCTCCCAGTTCTTCCAAGGCTCGTAATTGGCGAATTTTGCGGCTTATCGCATTCTCCGGGGCATGCCCTGCGAGCCACGTTTCCCAAGCTTCCCTAACGGGTAAGTTTGTCCGGCCAGTCAAGACGAGGCGAGCGCGGCATTGCTTTGCGAGGGTGACGGCATGGCTGAAGCCCAGTGTTCCGAGACCTCCGAGGATCAGATAAACTCCGCGTTCACGCAGCGGCAGTGGCGTATTCGTTTGTGAGGCGTCGATTGAAGGGCGAAATTCGCGGACCCAACGTTGGCCACCTCGAAATGCAATGATGGACTCATTGTGATCTATCGTCGCGAATTCGGCCGCTAGCTGATCAACAATTCGCTGCTGCTGCCATGGCGCGGCCTCGTTTCCGGTAACATCGAGGACTTTGCATACGACGTCGGGAAATTCTTGTGCAATGACCTGACTTGCTGCCAACACCGTTGCTCGATCGGCGTCGATCGGATCCATACCCATACCGACGACCTGGTCGACAATGAGCAACACGTCCCTAGGATATTTCGAAAAACCGTTCTTGAAAGCTTTGAACAGGAGTTGCAAACTGTGAAATCCGTGCATTTGTGCGCGATCGAAGGCCGCTGAATCAGCCGTTGTCGCCGATTCCGGATATGTGAGCCAGCAATGAACAATGCGACTGGGAGTCTGTCCAAGTGCAACCAATGCTTCCAGGAGCTGCGCATAATCGCTTGCAGAATCGGCTCTGACTGTACAATGATGCTTGTCGAGACATACCAATTCATTGCCGCATTCGATGAAGACAACGTTGACGCCCTGATCACGGAGGCGCTTCCCTAGACGTCGACCTACATTTTCACCAGGTAATACGAAGATCCACGTGCAGTCTGCTACGGCGGTCGTGTCTGTCGAGACGGGCGTTCGAGACAAACGCCAAGAGGGCGCGTAAAACCATTGCTCCATGGGACGAGTTACGTCGGTACGCTCGACCTTGTGATGCTCGACCGCCTTTGGCTCGATCCAATGGCGAAGACGTTCGAATGGGTAGGTGGGCAAAGGAATGCGGTGGCGATGTTCGTCCTGGCGAAACGTTGACCAATCCGGCTCAATACCAGCGAGCCACAATCGCCCCAACGTTTCGAGCAAGAATTCGGTATCATCTCGACGTACTTGGGGATGACGTAGGCTTGTTAGAAAAACATGATCAGGCCCTTTGGTTTGCGTCCCTTGGACGAACGACACGAGCGTTCGTCCTGGCCCAATTTCCAAGAATATGGCATCAGGATACGTTAAAAGTTCGCGTGCCCCGTCAGCAAAGCGCACGGTTGCCCGCAAGTGACGCGCCCAATACTCGGGGCTCGTCGCTTCATCCGCCTTGATCCACGTTCCGGTAACGTTCGACAAATACGGAATTCGCGGCGCGTGCATGCGAATTTGTGCGAATTCTTTGCGAAATGCGAGCGCCGCGGTGTCCATCATGTTCGAATGAAACGCGTGCGATGTATGTAATCGAGTGGTTTGAACGCCGGCGGCTGCAAGGCGCCCTTCGATTTGCGTAATTGCATCAAACGTACCAGCAACTACGGAGTTTGTCGGACCATTGACGGCGGCAAGCGTTATCTCGCCATTGAGCAATGGCAATATGTCCGCCTCAGGCAGCGTGATTGCTAGCATAGCTCCAGGGGGCATTGCTTGCATGTGTTTTCCTCGAGCAACGACAATGCGCAATGCGTCTTCGATTTCGAAAACACCGGCAAGACATGCACAAACGTATTCACCCAAGCTATGCCCCAGCATTGCTCGAGGCTGAATTCCCCACGCGGTGAGCAGTTTGGCCAAAGCGTATTCCACCACGAACATTGCGGGTTGTGTCCACGCGGTTTGGCGCAGTTGCGCGGCAGCGGAATAGAAAGCGTCGGGTGAAGGATGCAGCAACGAACGAATATCGAATCCAAGCAATTCCCGAAGAAATTCGGCGCATTCATCGACCGTATCGCGGTAGATGGATTCCGTTTCATAGAGATCGCGCCCCATTCCTGGATATTGCGCGCCTTGGCCGGAAAACAGAAAAATAACCGGACGTCCCTCGATGGCTCGCATTCCGCCGAGAATTCGCTCGGGTGTCGTTGCTCGCAATGCGTTGGCAGCATCTGCCACGTTACTGCTGACGAGCGCGCGTCGTTCGGCGAAGTGTTTGCGCCCCACTTGCAGTGTATACGCTACATCGGCCAAACAACCTTCGCGCTCGCTAGCGATATGCTCAGCCAGACGGTTGGTCATTGCTTCGAGAGCCGAGGTGGTGCGTGCGGACCAAATCAACAATTCTGCTCCACGTCGAGGTGCATCCGATTTCTTTCGTGGAGGTGCTTCTTCAAGGATGCAATGCGCATTTGTCCCACCCATACCCAAGGAGGTAACGCCAGCGCGTCGTGGTCCAGAAACTTTGGGCCATTCGCGCAGTTTCGTGTTGACAAAAAATGGGCTGGACGCAAAATCAATTGCGGAATTGGGCGATTCGTAATGCAAACTCGGCGGAATTCGCCCATGATGCAGCGCCAAAACCGTTTTCGTGAAGCCTGCGACGCCGGCGGCCGAATCCAGGTGGCCAATGTTTGTCTTAATTGAACCAATGGCGCAATACGACTTTCGCTGAGTGCCCATGCGAAATGCTTGCGTAAGAGCAGCAATTTCAATAGGATCCCCCATCGGCGTCGCCGTACCATGCGCTTCGACGTATCCGATGTCATCGGGACTCACGTCGGCAATACCCTGCGCCAGAGCAATGACTTCCGCTTGACCGTCGACGCTCGGCGCCATGTAGCTGACTTTCAATGAGCCATCATTATTGACTGCGGAGCCCTTGACGATTGCGTAGATTGTGTCGCCGGCAGCAAGAGCTTCGGACAAACGCCGCAACACGACGACACCAGCGCCATGACCTGCGACAAACCCCATGGCTCGAGCATCAAACGTGCGGCAATGACCATCCGGAGATGTCGTGCCTCCCTCGTAATACATCGATCCGGCCTTCTCCGGAAAATGTATGGATACGCCACCGGCCAGGGCAACGTCGCACTCCATATTCAAAAGACTCTGGCAAGCGTAGTGAATGGCCACGAGCGATGTCGATGACGATGATTGCACGGTCACGGCCGGGCCTTTGAAATTGAGACGATAGGCAACTTCCGTGGTCAGACTATCCTTGTCATTCCCAATCGAAGCTTGCAAACTTTCCACCGACGCCACGTGCGCCAGGTGCCCGTAGACATTTGTGAGCAAATACGTGTTCATACTCGCACCGGCAAATACGCCTGTGCGACCAGCTTGACGATCCGGACTATATCCTGCTGACTCCAGAGCTTCCCAAGCACATTCGAGAAACAGACGATGTTGCGGATCCATCCACGCTGCTTCACGCGGGCTCAATCCGAAGAATTCCGCGTCGAAAAGGTCGGCGTTTCCCACAACCCCCCGGGCTTTGACGTAGTTTGATGCGTGTACCGTGGCCGGATCAGCACCCGCGGCAATGAGTTCTTCCGCGCTGAAAAATGAAATAGACTCGAGCCCATTACAGAGATTTTTCCACAAATCCGCGGGCGTTGCGGCTCCAGGGTAGCGGCCGGCAAGTCCTATCACGGCGATGGCTTCAAGCGATGTTTCGGTTGTCGAATTCATGATTCAACTTTCTGCGATTTCCGGGGCGATCTATTTCAAGGACTTCGACGATTTCTTGATTTGGCTCGCTTTTCGAGCGCCTCTCGTCGTCGTTGCGCCTCTGTCTTGATTTTGTCCGCATTGGCGGATTCATTCGTTCCCTGACCAACGCGCGACGCCAATGCGTGAACAGTGGGGTACTTGAACATGTCCACCAGCGCAAGACTCACGCCGAGTTCATCGCACAATCGGCGATACATACGCGCAATGAGCAGCGAATTGCCTCCAAGCTCGAAGAAGTTGTCATGAATACCTACTTCTGACAAACCCAGGACATCCTGCCAAATGGCTCCAATCTGCCGCTCGAGAACACTTTGCGGTGCAACATGGTGTGTTGCAATGGCCGGTCTTTGACCATCCGGTATGGGTAACGCGGATTTATCAATTTTGCCATTCGCTGTAAGCGGCAATTGATCCATGAAAATGAACGCTGAGGGAATCATGGGCGAGGGTAACTTGGCCATCAACCATTCACGGATTTCAGTCGCCGTCAAATCGGCGCTTCGACATACAAGGTAGGCAGCAAGAATCGTCGAACCGGATGGGGCT
>JBGAOI010001169.1:0-2435 GCA_044221885.1 Polyangium sp. (in: bacteria) | reverse complement strand
ACGCCGCTGGGCTCGTGGAAGCTTTGTTGTCTCCAAACGGCGATCGTCTCATGTGGGCGCTGCCGTTGGCGATACTTCTGTACGCGGTTCGCTTCGCTGTGTACTTCGTCGTCCCTGGACTCGTTCTTGGAGCACTCGTGGCTTGGCGTTGGGATACATCGCGCACGCGTCGCGAACGATGAACAAATTGCGCCACTTTCTCGCGGCTGCTGAAGAGATCACGATACACTCGGCGGTGACGTGAAAGCCAACTCGAAGCTGCGCCAGACGACGTCGGTCATTGCCTACTCGGCCACGGATGATCCACCGTTGGCTGGAAGTTCCATCGAAGAAACGACGCCAGGACCACCGTCTGCTGCAATCGAAGGACTGCCGCGGGTCGGTGATCTCGTCGGCAACGTCTATCGCCTGACCCGACTTTTGGGTGCAGGCATGTTCGGAAAAGTCTATGTCGCTCAACGCGAAGATGTTCCGGAACATCAAGTAGCGCTGAAGATCTTGCCTCGTTCGCATTACGCGGGACGCAACGTGGAACGCGAGCTCGTGATGCTGGCGACCGTTGGTCATCCGCACGTGGTTCAACTGAAGGACCACGGAATGACAAACGACTACGTTTGGCTGACGATGCCCGTTTACGAGGGCGAAACGCTCGATGTACGTTTGTCTCGTAAACCTTTGGCGCTTCGCGAAGCATACGAAATTTTCACGGCTGTCGCTCGAGGGCTCGAAGCGTTGCATGCAGCGGGTTTGCGGCACCAAGACATCAAGCCAGAAAACATTTTCTTGGCCGTCTTCGGCGGTCGAGTGCACCCGATCCTGCTGGATCTGGGTGCTGCGGCCGAACGCGAAGCCGCGTTTGTCGCAGGCACCGCCCTGTACGCGTCGCCAGAACAACTGGCGCAACTACGTGGCGACATCAACGCGCCGCTCAGCGAAAAAATGGACACGTATTGTCTTGGCGCAACGATCCTCGTGTCCCTGATCGGGGAAGCGCGTTTTCCCGGTACCGAGGCAAACTCGCTGGAAGAGCTTTTGAAATCGCTGAAGGTTCGAGCGACCCACCCGCTTCCCGACGACGCATTGTCCGATGTCGAAGGCGAACCCCGCGAACTCATCGAGGACGCATTGCGACGTTGGCTCGCGATCGACCCGGCCAAACGCCCGACGATGAAAGCGCTCGCGTCGCAACTCGATGTGCTGCTCGAACCAGAACGCGAGATCGAACGGGCGAAAGTACGCGCCCAAGACAAACAGCGCGCCCTTCTGCAACGTTTTCAAGTTGCGGTCGTCGTGCTCATGCTCGCGGCGGCAGGTACGGCACTTTGGTTCTTCTCACAACGGGAAAAACTTCGCCTCATGAGCGAAGTCGAGACCGCAAAAGCTGCCGGAAAAGAGACGCTTGGAAACCTCGACCAGTGCATCGCGTCGTATGTGAAGGCGCAAAGTGACAACGACAAGTGCAGTCGAGATCTGAAAAGCGACAAGAAAGACTACGAAGAACGTCTCGCAACGCAGAACAAGATTTGTCGTTCGGGTGAACAGCAAGAGTGCATTGCCGAGATGAACAAGCTGCGAGACACGCAGCGCGACGCGATGAAAGCGTGCCGAGACGACGTCGATGAAATGAAAGGCATGTATGACAAACTCAGCGAGTCATGCACCCAAGACAAACAGCGTCTGACGACCGAACGCGACGATCAGAAAACGCTTGCCGAACAGAAGCAAACAGAGCTGAAAACGCTGACCGAAGAGCGCGATCGATTACGCACCGAAGCGACCACATGCACGACCGAACGTGACGATCTGCGCAAGCAACTCGAAGCCGCAAAACACTCAGGCTCGCCAAGCCCTACGCCTCAACCGACGGTTGCCACTACAGCAAACACAGGCTCGCCGCCTCCAGAACCTCCACCTGCCCCCGCGCCGGCGCCCGCTCCAGCTCCAAATCCGGGCGGCAACGACGAGCCCTATGAATGAGCGAGCCGACCGTGCATGAGCATCTTGTCCCCACGCGAATGTCTTGCTAAGAACCAAAACTTCCGATGCGTAACATTTCACGCCGCGAACTGCTTCAGCGACTTGGAGCGGCAGGGCTTGTCCTTGGTGGGGCCGGAGCCCTTGCTCGGCTGCGTTATGATCGGGGCTTTATCGGTGTTTCGGCATCACGCGAAAAACCACAGACGCGTGATCATCGGGTCCGCGATGGCGCAGCGGAATTGCCGAGCTTGGCGATCGCCAAGAACGAGAACGAGCCGGAAGTCCTTGTTCAGAAGGCGATCGCCGCCCTTGGTGGGATGAAGCGATTCATCTCGCGCGGTGACGTGGTGGTTGTCAAGCCAAACATCGGATGGGATCGGACACCGATTCACGCGGCAAACACGAATCCACGGGTGGTCGCGGAAGTCGTAAAACTCGCGTTCGACGCCGGGGCGAAG
>JBGAOI010001168.1:0-2450 GCA_044221885.1 Polyangium sp. (in: bacteria) | reverse complement strand
GAATTACGTCGCGCCGTCAAAGAGCAGGGCATGAAGGCGTTGCGCATTTTGCCTTGGCTCTGGAATCTGCCTCCCAACGATCGCCTGTATTATCCGCTGTACGCCGAATGCATTGAACTCGGCATTCCGTTCTGTTTGCAGGTGGGGCATACCGGACCGATGTGCCCTTCCGAGCCTGGGCGGCCCATTCCGTACCTTGATCAAGTGGCTCTCGATTTTCCTGAATTGGTGATTGTTGGCGGGCACATTGGATATCCGTGGACGGATGAAATGATTTCGCTCGCCACCAAATATCCGAATGTTTATATCGATACTTCGGCATACAAGATCAAGCGGTACCCGGTGCAACTTCGCGAATACATGAAAGCCCATGGGCGGAAGAAGGTGCTTTTCGGGAGCAATTATCCCATGGTCTTGCCGATGCAATGTTTGGTCGGGATAGACGAATTGGGGCTGGATGACGAAGCGCGGCAACTCTTTCTTGGCGGCAATGCCGCGCGCGTTTTCAAGTTGACGTGAGCCTCTTCAACGCGGCGTGATGGTCATGGGCAAACCATTGGCGATGCCCAACGTGCCTTTGATCGCCCATTGCGCAACGAATCCCGGACGCAGCTTCGGCGTAAATCGTTGCGCCAACATCACCAAAAGAATGTGGCTTTCGAGCAAGGAAAAATTGTTGCCGATGCAAATGCGTTGTCCCGTTGCAAACGGGTGATACGCGTACGTATGCCGTGCAGATTCTTTTTCGCGTGTCCACCGGTCTGGATCGAATTCATCTGGTTTGTCCCAGAATTGAGGATGGCGATGCGTAAAATACGACGGAAGCAAGATGGCCGCTCCCGCCGGAATGTCGTATCCCATCACGTTGTCATCCACAATGGCATCTCGCGCGTACATGGGCGCCGGCGGATACAAGCGCAGCACTTCCTTGATGATTTGGAGCGCATAAGGAAGTTGCCGCAACTGTTCGGTCGTTAATGCTCCTTTGCCGACGACTTTGTCGATTTCGTGGTGCAAACGTTCGAGCACGTGAGGGTTTTTCGCGAGCGCATACCAGGCAAAGGTCATCGTTCGCGCCGTCGTTTCATGACCGGCGAAAAACATCGTAATCGATTCGTCACGCAGCAAGCTTTCCGACATCGCTTGTCCAGTGTCTTCATCGCGGGCATTCATGAGACGCGCGAGCAAATCATCGGGCCACTTGTCTTGCGGAATGCGGCGACGTTCGGCGATGAGCTTGCGGATCATTTCGTTCGTAAAATCCCGTGCAGCGATGTATTTGCGGTTGGTCTTGGTCGGAATCCACAACGGAATGCCAAAACCGGTCGTGCGCGTATCGACGAGCGCCATCATCGATTCGACCGCGTCTTTGATCTTGTGAATCGATTCCATCGATTCGGTGCTGAACACGGCTTTGAGGATGATGGACGCCGTGACGTAGGTCATTTCGTCGGCAATTTCGATTTCGGAGCCCTGTTTGGCCAAGTCTTCCCAGCGTTCGACAAGGCGCGCGGTGTCGCGCAACATGATGTCCGAATACGCTTGAATGCCTTTCGGGGTGAAAAATGGTGCCATCAATTTGCGTTGACGTCGCCACACTTCACCGTTGCTCGCGACGAGGCCATCCCCCAAGAGGTATTTTCGTACGGGTTCGTAGCTGTCACGTTTTTCGTACTTTTGCTTGTGCGTCACGTTGATATGTTCGACCGCGTCGGGATGGACGGCAAAAATGAGACATCGAGGTCCAAGACGAACCTGAAAGATGTCGCCATATTCGTGCCACAAATCGTTGACAAAATCGGCGAAGCCGCGTGTACGCATGCCGTAGAGAAATCGCAAAACATTGGGTCCGGGAATTTCCATGATCACGACCTCTCTGCGTAACGGCGAAGGTTCATTGAGGGGGGCTTTGATGCTCCTACACGTGCGGCGTCGAGAAAACAAGAGAAAAATCATTCACTTGGGTCGTGTGTGTTTCAAGGGAAGGTCGGGGTGTGGGGCCCTCGTAATCAAGAATGACGAGAAAAACTTGGCCCCGAGCG
Organism: Polyangium sp. (in: bacteria); assembly: GCA_044221885.1. Taxonomy (GTDB): domain Bacteria; phylum Myxococcota_A; class Polyangia; order Polyangiales; family Polyangiaceae; genus Polyangium. Next base: position 408 of record JBGAOI010001168.1, on the reverse strand, counting down.
CGCGCTTGTTGTACCGTCGTTTGCATGCGTTCGAGTGTCATTCTGTTGACGACCTGGTTCATGCTTGGCTGTGGCAACAAAGATTCCGCTCCTGTGCCCGGTCCCGGACCTTCGGCGACAAACTCGGCGGTTGCTCCCGTGCCCGATGCGCCGGAAAGCCCGCTCGCCGTGGTTTTGGAATCCAAACAAGCGTTGACATTTTCCGGCGTCGGTGATGGCGTCGTCGTTGCGGATGAGGCGCGAAAAACGTGGGCGCAAGCGACGTTTGGCGCGGAACTTGTCGCGAGCCCCATGCCTTCCGGATTGCCCGAAGAAGGACGTATCGCGCGTTTTCTGGGACGAGCCCCGCAGTCGATTTGGGTGGTTTTCGAACAACCCGGCGAAAAAAAGGCGATGAAGAACCCGTTT
>JBGAOI010001167.1:0-2452 GCA_044221885.1 Polyangium sp. (in: bacteria) | reverse complement strand
GATCATGCCGGGACATTACACAGGGTCGTCACCTAAAGCAAGCGATTCTCGCGTTCTGTTCACAAACGAGGATCGACGGGTTCACTTTCGAGCGCCAAGACGCCGAACACGCATTCGTGCACCCGGCGCAGCGGTTCCTTCCGGACAAACCGCTCCAATCCTTCGATACCGAGTGCGAATTCCCGCAAGGCTAGGGATCGTTTGATGGACAAACCACGCGAACGTAAGCGTTCGATATGCTCGGGCAACGTGTATTCCATTCCGTAAATGATCCGCAGATATTCGGAACCTCGGCACTTTACAGCCGGTTGCACCAATCCTCGACGACCACGCGCGACGAAATCCAATGGCTTGACGACCATGCCTTCGCCACCTCGCCCGGTGAGTTCTTCCCACCATTGAATCCCGCTCGCTTCCGATTGCGCGTCGGTGACGTCGACAATACGATGCGCTGTCGCCATGAGCAAAGGATCTCCCGTTCGCGCAAGTCGCGCCAGCGTATCCATGTGCCACGTGTGACTCTCGCCAATGTGGACTTTTTGTTCCGTGGCCAGCAAATGAAATGGCGCAAGGCGGAAATCATCCAGCGAATGCACGGGCCAACAATATCGCCGGTATGAGGCGACGTACTTCTCCGCCAATTCAGCACGTTCACGCGTTTTTTCCAGCAATGCACTCAAATCGATGCCGCGACCTATTGCTTTTTCAAGGGCAGTGATCGAATCGCCAAGCGTCACGCGCGATGACGCTCCCACAGCCGCATATTGCGTTCGCAATAGCTCCTGGGCTTTCGCGGACCAAGGCATGAGTTCGCAATCGAGGCACATCCAATCGGTGGCGAGTTCTTCCCAGAGATTCGCGGCGGTAATGGCCTGGCGCACGCGTTCTATCAATTGCGCTTCAAGGGAGTCGTTATCGAAAAACTTGCGTCCCGTTCGAGTGTAACAAATGCCGCTTTCGCCTTCGAGAATTCCAAAACGTTGTCGAGCAACGCTTGCGTCGCGACAAACAACGACAATCGCCCGGGAACCCATGTGTTTTTCTTCGCAAATCACGCGAGGCACGCTTTCATGCCGAAAATACGCAAACGCTTGGGCCGGATGTTCGAGGCGCGGGCCTTCGGATGCAGTTTCCGACGGCGACATGGTGGGCGGCAAATAAATCAGCCACTTGGGATTTGCAGCAAAGCGACTCATGACTTCCAGCGCTGCCGTGGCATTTTCTAGCTGAATCGTGACCGTATGATGCAGCCGCGTTTTGATCTGCCGTTTGCCCGTGACATCGTCCAAGTCCAGCACGTCGTCGTGTTGTTGCTGGGCCGTCAATCCCGGGACGATGGTTTCGTTCTCCAAAAATGGTTTGGCTGGCTCACACCAGACTCGTTCCGCGGGGATGGACACGATTTCCCGCTCGGGATAACGCAATGCCGTCAAGTGTCCGCCGTACACACAACCCGTGTCGACGTTGATCGTTCCATTCAACCATTCTGGCTCGGGCACGGGCGTATGCCCATACACGACCATCGCGCGACCTCGATATTCCGTGGCCCAATTGTACCGTACAGGCAAACCAAATTCGTCGGTTTCGCCAGTGGTTTCGCCATACAGCGCAAAATCACGAACCTTACCCGAGCCACGGCCTTGCATTGACGCTTTCATACCGGCGTGGGCCACGACGAGTTTGCCATCGTCGAGCACGTAATGCGAAACCAGATCGTCGATGAATTCCGCCACCTCTTGGTGAAACTCGGGGGGTTCTCGTTCGAATTGCGCCATGGTTTCGGCTAGACCGTGCGTGAGCCGGACGTCTTTCCCGCGCAATTTGCGGAGAAGCTTCATTTCGTGATTACCCGGCACGCACAACGCCGCGCCGGATTTGACGAAACGCATGGCCAAACGCAAAACGCCGGGAATGTCTGGGCCGCGATCCACGAGGTCGCCCAGAAAAACCACCTTACGGCCTTCGGGATGTCGTCCCGCCTCGACGTCGTATCCCAATTTGCGCAAAAGGGTTTCGAGTTCCGAACGGCAGCCGTGAATGTCGCCAATGATGTCGAACGGACCATGATCGAGCCGCAGGTCATTCCACATGCGTTGTCGTACAATCGTTGCCGCCTCGACGTCTTCCAGCGAAGAAAGCACATACACGTGCCGAAATCCTTCGCGTTGCAAGTCGCGCAACGAACGCTTCATTTGCTGCGCCTGTTGCCGCACGACGTGTTCACCGAACGTGCGATCCGGTCGCTTTTCATTGCGCCCGTGACAAACCTTCGGCGGCAAATTCAAGACGATCGCGACAGGCAAACAATGGTATTCCCGGGCCAGGGCCACGAGCGGTTTACGGGCATCGGGCTGCACGTTCGTCGCATCGATGACTGTGAGTTTCCCGGCGGCGAGGCGTTTGGCGGCGATGAAATGCAAAACCTCGAAGGCATCGTTCGTCGCGGCTTGGT
>JBGAOI010001166.1:0-2453 GCA_044221885.1 Polyangium sp. (in: bacteria) | reverse complement strand
AGGTCGACGGGTGTTGGCAAGATGTGGCGCGAGAGATCAGAACGGGTTTGTCTACGGAGTTCGTCGCGATGTACGACATGGCCACGGGCTTGGATCGCGACACAGAAGGGCTGGTGGATCGGGCCCTCGAGCGAGCGGCGAATGGTTTTTCCTGGCTTGATCCACGGCCGCTCTTACCTCGCGTTGCATGTCCGGTCGATCTGATTCATGGCGCCGACGACGACGTGATTCCGTACGAACATGCGCGAACGCTTGCGCGTGGACTTCCATCGCACGTCGTCCAAGGCGTTCACATCACAGGTTTGTACGGACACACGCACAAGACGGCGAATTCGGCGCTGTCATATCGGGACATACCTGCACTTGCGAAAGAAGGCTTTACCATGCTGAAAATGCTCGTAGCCATCGCCCGCGCGGGTGCGCACTGAGCACGAAATGCGCCCCTTCCCTCTTGCATTGGATGAACGGCCGTGGCAGTGGACCGCGTCATGCGTCGTTTTCAAATGCTCACCCTGGGCGATCTGAAGCTGGGCCTCGATGATTTGCTCACAAACCGCCAGGCGGCATTGATTCTCACGCGAGTCGGCAAAGCCTATGAAGACTTGCTGAAGCAGAAACGCACGCAGATGGATGCATTGCCCACCGAGTTTGGCGAGGCAAAACCGGTAACGGAGCTCTTGGCGACTGTCGACGCTGAGCACGACGGTTACGGCACGGCGATTTATTACCTTACGGAAGCGTATTTGCATCTCCCGAACATCGATACCGAGGTGCTCGAAGCGATCATGCACATTCGCGCGACCCTCATTCCGTCGCTCGAACAATTGCGTGATAGTTATGCGGACGAAGCCGAGGCGGCATTACGTCGCAAAGCGGCATTACCACAATTGGCGGCGGATTTGATGCGCGTGCCTGTTGTAGGCGGAAACTTGAACCAATGGGCCGCAGCGTTTGTCGAAGCTGGAGCAAAACTGCAGAAACTCTTGGAGCAGCCGACGGACGGCGATGCATCACGACGCAAAGAAGCGCAGCGATTGCGTACGGAGACGATTGGACTATTAAACCACGCGCGTACGATCATTACCGACGAGATAGCGTCGCGACCAGTATTACCACGACACTTGGATACTCAAATTTTTGGTTATTTGGATCAGCTCGAAAAGGCGCGATTTTTGGCGCCGCGGGCGAGCAGCCCAGGCATCGAGGGAGCTCGCTGATCAGCAATTCAATTTGATTCGTTCGCCAAGGACTTCGACGTCATCATTGGCTTCGATTTGCACATTGCCTCGTTTGGCCACGAGACGTGATTCCGCTGCGGCAAGTGTCATTCGCCGACGAACCTTTACGTCCGCCTGCCCTCCAATACGTTGACGCAGGTCTCCGCCAGATTCTTGCACAATGTCTTTTTTCGCCTGAACCACGAAATTTTCACATTGCACTTTGACTTCGCGCGTCGCTTCGAGCTCCACATCGGCGGCACGAAAACGAAGTAGCGGACCTTTTTCGGTCAAGCATATCTCGAGTTCGACTTCGCCTGTTTTGCTGCGAATCGTCAACCGATCCCGATCTGGGCCTTCCGCATTGGCCTCGATGACCCGCCCCGACCCAAGCGCCATTCGTTGTTGTGTCGAAACGACGCCCGGTGAAGCAATGTCCGCAAGAAGCTCCGGAAGCGACTCCGGCGCCTCGGCATCGGCTTCATGGACCACGGAATTCTGCTCTGTTGCGCTGTATTTCATAGGTCTAGCAGTTCATGTAAATGGTATCACCGGACAAATTCTTCTCCGACCCACCATTGGTCACCGTCACTTTGCCATCTTGGATCGTCAGTTTGGAATCGCCCACTTCCAGCGTAATGGTCTCGAGCGCGCGAAGGTAAAGGTTTGTCCCCGCCGCAATGTAGATTTTCGGCGCACCAATCTTTTGAATCGTGGACGACTCGAGCGTCAAGTCACTGCTATAGGTATACGAGGTTTCTCCGGTCACGGTCACCGTGAGGGATCCATGCGATTCGAAGGTATCACCTTCGACGATGGTTTGTTTGTCCCCGGAGATCATTTCGCCCTTGCTTCCACTGATGGAAACGAAATCGTATCCCGTTATCTGTGCCAATCGATTTCCTTCAATCGTCGACGTTGCACTTCCCGAGATCGTCAAAGCATCCGAACCGCTGATCGTCGCATTGCGATCGCCTTCCACAACATCATCCAAGTCACCGGTTACCTCAACAGAGCGATCACCGGCCACCGTAATGGACTGATTCGTCCCCACAGCGATGGTCTGCGCACCTGTAATCGTGCGCGAATCGTCTTCACCAATGCTCGTTGTAACGCCGCCAGTTACAGCAACTTTTCGCGAGCCTTCAATGGTGACGGTATCATCATTTTTGACGTATCGTGTCGCGTCATTTTGCACTTCGATGCGCGCATTACGTTCCGCGCGGAGGTATACTT
>JBGAOI010001165.1:0-2454 GCA_044221885.1 Polyangium sp. (in: bacteria) | reverse complement strand
AGCCCCCCCATCGTGAACCGGTTCTTCGCGAACGGCGCTTGTTAGCGCCCGGAGCGAACGCTCAAATCAACGCGTGCGTTTTCAATCCCCCCGCTCGCAATTCTCCCTCACCGCCCCCCGGCACCACGCGCCTTGTCTGGGTTTGGCGCGGTCGATCCCGGCACGGGCAATAGCCGACCGAGCGCCAAGACGAGCAACGCAATCGGATGCGTTTCGTATTGATCTTGTTGACCTTGGGTTTCCGCAATCAGTGTCGCTCGAAAACGCTGAAACATCGGAAGCTGTGTTCCAAGACTTTCCGGAAGATACACCGGAATGGGCGAACCGCCCTGAGAAGGCGTAAACAAACACCGCAATCGGGATTTTCCCAAAATCGTTCGTTTTTGGAACAGACGCTGACCCAACAATGCGCGCTCGGCCGCTGCTTCCAAATAGTGCGCCGGAACGGCCCGGTTTGCTTGGGCAAACGCTTCTTTGATGCGCACGGTAAACGTTTCCGCCAAAGGAGCAGACGGTGGCCACGACGACTTCAATGCCTCCGCCGCCGCATCCACCGCTTCCTTCAAACGTTTGTCCGCTGTCGCAATGGGATTCGCAGCCGTGATGTATGCCTTGAGCGATTCGATTTCGTCAAATGTCAATTGTAACTCGCCCGATGTCACCACGAGAGCCGGTGCAAATGCCCCCGATTCGTCCACGGCACCAGCACTCGTCGATAGAATTTCTTCGCCCGAAAGCGGCTTGACACCCGTCAAAATGCGCAGAACATCCAAACGATCCGTCGCTCCCGCCGCAGGTTTCCAAGGACTCGATCCATCAATGAAATCGCCGTCTTCCGGCTCCGTGCGCGCTTTGGTCCAAGCTTTGACCGAGCGCATGCGACGAACAGAATCGGCGTCGTACCAAAGCAAATCGAGATATTCTCGAAGCAATGGTTTGGAAGGCTCGACTGGTTTGGCCGGTACAGGAGGCGGCGTAGCCGGCACAGGGGCGGCCGGCGCTGGCGCGGGCGTTGGCGCATGTGTCGCCACAATCGGCGATGGTCGGGGCCCAGCAGCCGAATCACGCGCCGCCCAAGGACTCACAGGCGGGGCCGCAGAAACGACGGACGGCGCAGCAAGAGGCACTGGCGCTGGCGCGGGCACGGGCACGGGCGCGGGCATAGGCACGGCCGCTGGCGCGGACACAGGAGCGGGCGCTGGTGCCGAAATCGGACCAGAAGACGCCGCGGGCGACGCCAAACGTCCCAAGGGGGGCGCCGGGGGTGCAGCAGGAGGTGCGGCATCTCGGGCAAAAGGCAGCGCAGCTCGAATCCGACCCGATTGCGCGTCCGCAGCCAACGTGGTTTGCCGAAAATCCTCGTCTTCATCCAAGTCAAACGTCGCATTGGGCGTGCCATCGGGTCGACGCGCACCTCGATCGAGCTTTTCGATGTCCGCCCATGCAAGGTTATCGCCCGCGCGTCCAAGCACCACGACAACTCGACCCGTTTGCGTGGGAAATTCAATGGGGCAATGGCCCCGCCAAACCACGGTGCAAACCGAACGATCCGTATCGATCCACAACGTATCGCCCATGAGCGTCAATTCTTGCACGTTGCGGCCAGATAACTCCACGAAAGCCCGCGGCCAGATACCAGGCAAACTCGTCACGAAACGCGGAATCGTCGGATGCAAGTTTTCGAGCACAATGCGTTCGTCTGGTCGAATCGTGTCGATCTGCTGATCCCGAGGTGCGGCATTAAAAAAGGACAAGTCGAATCCATCGGGCAAAGGACGTTGCGAAAAATCACGCAATGTAAAACCCGTGGCTTGAGGTCCGAGTTTTTGCGCACGCTGGCGCCAGGCCGGAGCAATGGGACCAAAACTGACGGGCGGAATGGAATCCGTCGGCGCATTCACGACCAACCCCGGCGGCAATAGGTTTGGCAAGGACACAACGCCATAGGTATTGGGCGCATCCAGGCGCACACCAACGGGATTGTCCGGCCCCGCGGCCGCTCGTTCGTAATGAAGGGGCATCTTCGCAAAACGCGCACCTTCACGAATGCTGCCTTCTCGCGTGAAAGCCCGCTCCGGCGTAATCTCGATCGATTTGTTCACCTCGCCCACGACGAGCCGAGCGATCAGCGACCCTACCGTCGAACCGCGAGGTGCATACGCATGTCCCACGAGCAACACATCGGCGCGAGGTTTGACCGGTACACCATCCGTCGGAGCATACAGGCTATGCGCAGGATCACGACCAAAATGCTCGTCGTCTTCCCGCAAAGGTTCTTGCGTTTGCGCCAACGTCGAAATCGAAGGAGCCAGGTCGAAGGTGGCTTTGCAAATGACCGTGGCCGCAAATGACCCGCGTGAGGGCTGCCAAACGATGGTCGCAACAGGAAGTGGACTTAGAGATTTGACGTCGAGCATGGGGAATACTCAAAAGAAACGACGGGGGATGCCAATA
>JBGAOI010001164.1:403-2455 GCA_044221885.1 Polyangium sp. (in: bacteria) | reverse complement strand
ACCGCTTGGCATGGGTGGCGGAGGCGGAGGCCCATTTGCAGGATTCGGCGGAGTTGGTGACACAGGCGTTAGCATTGACTCTTTGTTGAATGGGAAACCCGTTGACGTTCGCGTCGAAGCGGCATTGCCTCCTGTCGCCGCGACACGCGACACTTCAAAGAACCGCGAATTGGCCCACAACAAACGATTGCCCATCCGAGGCAGTTTGTTTGCACGCAGTTCGAATACCCCAGAGTTCATTCCGCATACAGCTACGCAAGCCGTGTCGGTTGGTGATGGTTCGTCGTTTGTCGTGGCTGCATCGACGGGCCTCTGGCTCCACGATACCGATACCCTCGCCAAACGCGAACGTTGGATCGCCGCACCCATTCGCGATGTCGCCGTATCTACGGATGGTAAACGCATTGTGTATGCCTTGGCGAACGGTGGCCTACACGCCCTTGAATATCCGGAATTGACGTCCATCATGCGCACCACGGTCCACGCGCCCTCGCGAATGCGTCTTTCCCCCGATGGAAAACGATTGGCGCTTGGTTCGTCCTCCGATACCGTTACACTTGTCGAAGTAGCACCTGGCGCAATTCCGAAAGAAATCGATACGAAAGAAGACGTCAATGACGTTTTCCCCATGCCCGACAAAAAGGATGAAGTCGCATATGCCTCCGACGACGACGAAGTCATCGTCATGGATATGGCCAAAGAAACGCGCATCTTCGCTTCTCATGGCCTCGTGTCGGATTGGCGAGATACCAAAAAACCCTTTTTCTTGATGCGGGATCAAACTGCCGTCGCGTACGATTCCCTCACCGATACATTGCTCGCAGGCGGCGACGACAACATGTTTTGGCGGTTTTCACACCTGCGCAAAACACCGACGTTGGAAACGCCCATTGAATTGAGCGCCAACGTCGTCGAATTCGCTTGTTGCGCCGGACGAACCGCTGCCGATCGAGCGGTCTTTGTGGCCCTCGACAATGCCGAAGTCCGCGCCATTTCATTAACTGGAAAACTCGGACCCAAACTGGGGCCGTATTCGGGCCGCTACATGTCCCGCACCACGCGTATTTCACTCGTGCCAACAGGCGATGTGCTCGTGGTCCCATCAAGCACCGTGCTTCGCTGGGAACCTCGAACGGGTACGACCTGGCAATCCAACGATTACCTCACCACTGTGCCCCCATCGAGTTCCACGGATCAAGACAGTGTGTTTGTGCCTTGTGATCAAGAAGGCTGCGTCGTGCATCGCGTCAATCACGGGACAAAACCGGCTGCCGACGTTGAAACGGCGATCATTGGCGAATTGCCGCAATGCGCGGCGCCCAATATCGTGCGTTTTTCCACGGGACTACGAGCCATCGTCGTTACGCACGATGGAACCTTGCACATGGCGTATCTGCCTGTAGGCGAAGGTTTGGAAGCCTTGATCAATACGAAAGTCGCTCCAGGCGGGAAATGGGCGGTGCGAGATTCGTCCACGCACGGGTATGTCGATTCATCGGGGCGTGTGTATGAAATTGCCGCTGTACCTCGAGGCATGAAGGAAATTGGTCGAGCCCTCGGCAAAGGCGATGTGTTTTCAATGATGTGGGATTCGAGCGTGTCGAAATGGCGCGTGCGCTATTCCGAAGGCCCAGACGTGCTCGTTCCGTAAAGAGAATGCCTTGCGATACGTTTACCAGCATCGTATCATGCCAACATGCTGATGCTCCCGCGTCGTCATTTTCTCGTCGGCACAGGTCTGTGGGCCGTTTCGCATACGCTCGGATGCCGTTCGACATCCGCCCCGGCCATCGCGTCGATCACACGGCGTAGTGTCCAGCAAGTTCTCGCTGGAATGCCGACAAAAGATGGCGCAGGCGTCAAACTGGCGCGGGTCATTGGTCAACCAGCTTTACGAAATCTCGATCCGTTCCTCATGCTCGATCGGTTCCATTCCGACGAACCAGATGCGTATATTCGGGGGTTTCCGGATCATCCGCATCGGGGGTTCGAGACGGTGACGGTGATGCTGGAAGGTCGGATGCGGCACAAGGACAGTCGCGGCAATCAGGG
>JBGAOI010001164.1:0-393 GCA_044221885.1 Polyangium sp. (in: bacteria) | reverse complement strand
AATCAGGGATTGATTACGGGCGGCGGTTCGCTATGGATGACGGCGGGCCGAGGCATCGTGCATTCGGAAATGCCCGAGCAGGAGCGGGGGCTGATGTCGGGTTATCAATTGTGGGTGAATCTGCCGGCCAAAGAAAAAATGTGTGCTCAGTATTATCAGGACTGGGCGCCTTCGGCGATTGCGGAATCGACGTTGCCGAAGGGTCGAGGTCACGTGCGGGTGATTTCGGGGGACATCAATGGTCTCGCTGGACCTGTGCGTACACGACCAACCCAGCCGATTGTGGCGACAGCGATGCTCGAAGACGATGTTCCATTCGAGGTGGAAACTCCGACGGACCATGCGGCGTTTGTCTTTTTGGGTGGTGGTGAAGTCGAAATCGGTGGCGAAAAC
>JBGAOI010001163.1:0-2458 GCA_044221885.1 Polyangium sp. (in: bacteria) | reverse complement strand
GTTGCTGTAAACTCAATTGGTACCAGCTTCGCGTTTGGCGATAAAAACGGGAATATCGCCACCGGAAATATCGACGACTCGTGCCAATTCGCGAACATTTTAACATTTGTTGCACACCAAAAGAGCGTGGAGACCATTGCGTTGGCGAATGGGAAAATCGCAACGGGTGCTACGGATTCGACGGCGGCGCTATGGGACGCGAAGAGTGGACGATGCTTGGGGCGTTTGGACAAACAGCGCGGCAAAGTCGCCGCCGTTGCCATCGATTCGCATGGCTATCGCATGATCAGCGGAGACGGATGGGGGAATATCCGTTCCTGGGATGCTCGGCATCATCGAGAAGGGCCAAACCTAGGCCGCGCCTGTCATTCGATCGGAACTGCAGCTTGGGCTCCTTACGGCGATAGACTGGCTGTCGGATATGACGACGGAACCGTCCGCATCTGGGATACGACGCGCGGCCGCGTCATTGCCGAGACGAAAGCTCATGACCACAGTGTCCGCGCGGTGGCTTGGGATTTTGCTGGAAATCGCCTCGCAACAACGTCGGGTGCCGGTACAGCCAACCTATGGCAAGCAAACACGCTCGAAGAACTGGCGCGATTCGAACATGACGAGACCAATCACATGGTCTACGACCTCGCGTGGGACCCATCGGGACAACGATTGGCAACGTGTACCGACGCTGGACCCATTGTTTGGGACATTCTAGGGCGGAAGCCCCGTCAGCTTTTCGCTTCGGCACGCCTGCGAGAATCGACTTTTGAAGGATTGCTTGGCCGATGCCTTTCTGCCTCGTTTGATCCGGCAGGCAAACGGATCGCACTTGGTATGATGACCCGAGAGTTGGTCGTTTGGAACGTTGAAACAGGCGACAACCCACGAGCATTAGGTCATGAGGTATTCTCGTTTGCTTTCGGTACGGAGTGCCTCGCTTGGGACAAACAAGGCAAACGAATTCTCTGCGGGGGAGTCTCGGGCCTTGCGGTTTGGAACATCGAAACTTCGCAAGAAATGTTTCGTTGTCAGGGTCATTCGGCAGTAATTACCAGCGTGGCTTGGTCCCCAACGGAGCAATCAATTGCAAGTGCCTCCCTCGACGGAACGGCTCGAATCTGGAATGCGGAAACGGGCACCGAGATGCATTGTTTGTTAGGGCATACCGATCACGTGACGGCCGTATCGTGGGATCCCTCCGGCCGTCGGCTCGCCACCGCCAGTCAAGATGGCACGCTCCGCATTTGGGACGCTACGACGTACCAATTGTTATGCACATTCGAAGCCGCAGGGCCTAGGTCGCTTGCACGAACCCCCGGCGGTTACTGTCTATTCGAGGATCGAGGCGGCGAGGGGCCACCGTTTCGATTGGCTGCGCGTCGTCCTGAACGACCAGGATCCGCGTTGTATTTGCCTCTGGGAGGATTACGCGACGTATTGCATCGTCCGGACAAGGTCGAAGCCGCATTGCGGGGTGACCTGAGCGGCGATGGCGAACTCGAATTGGATCTCGCCCGTCATGGGCTCGGCGGGGGCGTGCAATGGGATGGACAGCGTCAACTGGTCGAGAAATAACGTCGCTGGACATCGAATGACGCCGTGTACGCACAACGCTGTACTGCCATGATGTTATCGCGATCAATTCCTTTCGATGCGGGCATGACTCAACGGTGGGCGCATACAAGCGTCCGTGCGGAGGTTTGTCATGAAGAGGCGAAAGATCCTGGTTTCCGTCCCGCGTTCGCCCGACGTCAATGTGGCGCCGCTCATCGATGTGGTGCTCGTGCTGCTCATCATTTTCATGGTCGTCAGCCCGCTCGTGAATGACAAACTGGCCACGCAGCTCGCGGAGACGACCACCGCCGCGGAAGCACAGCCGGATCCGACGCAAATCGTGGTGCACATCGACCGAAAAGGAATTGTCAAAATCAACCGTGACGCCATTACACCGGACAAATACGTCAATGCATTACGCGAACGGCTGTCGGGTCGTTCCCCCAGCAGCAAAATCGTCCTCTTCGATGCCGACGATTCTGCCGGCTACGGACGACTCGTCAACCCGCTCGACGGAGCAAAGCAAGCTGGTGCGGTCACGCTGGCGTTTGTCATTCCGGAAGCGAAAACCCAATAGCCATCGGCGTATGGCGCTTGTCGCACGTCGCTCGACTGTCCCAACTGTCTGGCGGGGTTTTGCGTGACCGACGTGCCAGGAATTGGTTTTTCTGGGCTGGGCTGTGGCGGTAGTGATGTGCGTTGGCCGGTGAGATTCACACGCGGCGCGATTACCACAAATCCCGCTTGGGTGATGATGATATGCGATACAGGGAAAAGGCCGTAATGGACGACAGAACCTTGCGTGCAATTTGAGCGGCTTTCGCCGTCACTTCGCTCAATGCGCAGCCATTCGCCATTTCGCGTGAGCTTGCCGCTGAGCAGCTTCAGCGCGACCTTGCGGTCCAGT
>JBGAOI010001162.1:0-2459 GCA_044221885.1 Polyangium sp. (in: bacteria) | reverse complement strand
GCGCCGGTCGCCGCGCATCCGATGCCATTCCATCGTGCAGCCATTGCTCAAATGTGCTGCCAGTTGCAGACGCTACATGCACCACCGCCGGTGAGCAGCCGAAAAGCATCCATGCCAAAACAAAGTTGGTCAGGACAATGATAACAAATCGAATAAAATTTCGAATGAAAAGTCGGGCAGCATGCATTCGCCAAGCAGACCATGCTGGGCATATAGGGTCAATGCATGCATCACGAGCGCCGCGTCAGCCTTCGCATATCGCGATTTGGCGACCGTCGTCCTCGTGCACGACGGCAAGCGCACCCATGACTCCGTTGGTGACCAACAAAAATGTTTTGCAGCGATAAATCATGCCGCGATTGAACCGACGCGCTCGTCGGTACACGCGAAAGGACCTTCGTTGGACCGCAACGCAGGGGCTCCCGGCGCAAAGCGCGACGTCATCGTCGCCAACCAAGACCTTGGCTCGTAAAACGACACCGTTGGCGCGCGACGTGCCACGTCTGCGGTGGAAAACAACGGCGTTGTCGAATGGTTGGTATGTCAAATCGCGTTGTCGATACGGTCGATTCACCAATGACGGGCAGATTTTGCGAAAGGCGTTCGGCGGTGGAACGACGACGGCGTTGATTTCCGACGTTATGGGCTGGTCTGCGAATGACGATCATGTTTTGCGTCGGAAAGTCGTCTGGTGAGCGAACGACGAAGCATCACGGACGTCTACTTTTTGAGAAGCGCTTCCAATGCCGCGGCTTCGGCGGCTGCTTCGGCTTGGCGTTTCTTGGCTTCGGCGAGTTTTTCTTCATTGCTCTTGCGTTCGTTCGCCTCTTTCTCGGCATTCGCAAGTTTTTGCTCGGTCGCGGCGCGTTCTTCTTCGAGTTTCTGCAGCGCACTTTTTGTTTCGGCAATATCGCGGTCAATATCGTCGAGCGTTCGTTCCTCGACGTAGTCGGTTCGGCGTGAGGGCCGGAAAAACCAATCGGCAAAATCGCTTGGCAGGGTCTCGGAGGTAAGTTTATGGACCATTTCGCCCAATTTCCCGCCGGTGCTTTGCCGTAATGCATTCAGGGTCTTCGTAAACGTCCGTCGTTCGCCGAGAGACCGGAAGTTTGTCCGTGCGGTTTTCGCAGCTTCATGCGCTTGTTGGGCAGAGTTGGCTTCGGCAAGGATTTCTTGGAGCTCGGGAAGCATGGCGATAAGCTCGGTGAGCGATTGATACGCGGGCTCCGCAAGCGTATTGGGCCATTTGCTCATGATTTCGAGCTGCTTCTTTAAGAGCGGACGCTTCAGCTCGAATGCGCGCTTTCCTTGCATCAATGCTGTATAACGCGGGTCGTGGTCATTGTTGCCGACGGCGCGAAGCAGCGCGGGGTGAAATTTGTCGACGAATGCATCGAGCCGCATATCGATATACCAAACGCGGGCTTCGGCGCGTAGGACATCAATCACGAGTTTGTATTGTTTCGTGACGAGGGGCAACCATTCATCGTCGACGAGTTTGGTAAAGTCGACAGACAGGTCCTTTGTCAGTGGGTGGATCGCAAGCCGACCCTCGGAAAAAACCAGTTCCTCGCCTTGAACTTCGAGCGAGGCATTTTCATCAATCGATCGTATGTTCGGCATGGCGGCCATCGTAGTTGACGCACTGACGAGGTGTCAAGATTCGGTCGGCGTTTTTTGCAACGAAACAAACACGCGAGAACGTGCTGTGGGTTTTGTTCGCAAAATCGACCTGCTGACCAACGACTAGCGGCGCAGGCGTTTTCGTGGCAGTGCGTTTGGTTTTACCCGTGGGTTTTTGCGGCGGATAGCACCATGCGCTTGCGAAGTCTACTGGGTAGGTGGGTGTTGAGCCACGCGTGCCGGCTTGTCGCACACGGAGCCGTCATGCGGATGTTGGAGCTTCGCACCCCCGTTCACGGATCGTGCCGCTATTCCGCCGTCAAAGATCTCTTGACAAGGCTCCCCACACGGTCTTTCATGGCGAACCCACGACCCGTTGAAGCCATGACCATCACAAAACGCGACCTACTCGCCACGTTGAGCAAGCCCGAACTCCTGGAAATCGGTCGTCGATTCGAAGTCGACGTTCATGGCAAGATGACCAAGGATGACTTGCTCGATCGTGTCGTGGCGACCGAACGCGCTGATCTCGCGAAGATCTTACCGACGCTTGCCTACGAGTCGCTGAAACTGACGTGCAAGGATCTGGGGGTCCTCGTTTCCGGGAAAGAAAAAGCCGCATTCGTCGCGTCTTTGCTGGCCGCGGTGACACCGGTTGGAAAACCGGTGCCCCAAGCCCCGCCCAAAGCGCCGGACGACTTCACGCTCGAGCTCGAGGTCGAGCCGCTCGATGAAGAAGCCGTAGTTGTAGAGCGACGTCAGACGGTCGGTGATCGCGCGGTGCTGGCTCTGCGTCACCATCCGCGAGAGGCTCCGGATCCGCTGGGACTCGATCC
>JBGAOI010001161.1:0-2459 GCA_044221885.1 Polyangium sp. (in: bacteria) | reverse complement strand
GTTGGGCGCCGGCGCATGTTGCGCTGGACGAAGCGGCGCGATTCGTGAGGGACGAATTGTCACGGTTTCATCAGGACAATGTTGGGATTTGCGTGGTTGGGGAAGCAGCTTGCCTCGAACCGAGTTTGGAAGCTGCTGTAGTGCGCGGGGCATCTTTTGACTTGCCCGACGCGGTGGCGATTGGCCGACTGGGGTGGCGACGCTTTGCGTCAGCGGCGAAGGGTGTGGAGGATTTCGATCCTGGGGTGACGGAGCCGAGTTACGTAAGGCCACCGGATGCAAAGCCGATGGTTTCGGGAGGCGCGGCGTAGTGTAGGATGCGAGGTCTCGATGGACGTTTCGCCTGACACTGATGAGCACGAATCACGAGCAACGGATCCGCTTCACGCGCGATTTGGGCGGCGTTTCGAGGCGGGGGAC
The DNA here is from genome assembly GCA_044221885.1 of Polyangium sp. (in: bacteria). Taxonomy (GTDB): domain Bacteria; phylum Myxococcota_A; class Polyangia; order Polyangiales; family Polyangiaceae; genus Polyangium. The sequence continues at coordinate 2,039 of JBGAOI010001161.1, read as the reverse complement.
ATTCTTTTCAGCGAGGGTGATCCGGCGACGGATGCGTACTTGCTCGAAGAAGGTCGCGTGCGGTTGATCAAGAAAATTCGTGGTTCCGAGCGCAGTATTTTGGTGTGCAAGCCGGGAGATTTGTTTGGCGAATCGGCGTTGCTCGAAGGGTCCGAGCGGACGTCCACAGCGGTCGCGTTGTCGCCTGTATTGGCGCTCGTGATCGATCAAGCGACGTTGCAGCACTTGCTGGAGCACAATGCGACGATTGGGGCGCGGGTTGTCAAGCAGCTCGTGCGACGACTTCGTGATGCCGAGCATCAGTTGGAAGTGACCATGCATACGGACATTCAGTCCAAGGTGGTGCGTGCGCTTCTGGAGTATGCTCGACGGGTGCGCGACCCTGGAAGTAACACAGCGACGTTTTCCATTTCACCGATGGAACTTGCGGCGCAGTTGGGGCTGGACGTGGACACGCTCAAGCGAAATGTGCAAAAGCTTCGCGATGGCCAATACGTTCGGATCGTCGAGGAGCAGCTCGAGATTCCGAGTATTGAGGGGTTACGCAAGTATTTTGGGCTTCTTGGGCAGCGTGACGAACTTGGGGCGGAAGTGCCCGAGGCTCGATAGCGGGATCGCAAATTCTCGCGATAGTGTTTTCGCGAATTTTATGGATGAGCTTGGTTATTCGAGGCCGAGGTTTCATTTGTTTTCGTGAGAAACGCTGTTCATACGAGTAGATCCTGATTCATTTGGGGTCGTGGTGTTTTTGCAGGTTGACGCATTCGCGTGAGTGGGGTACGCAGTTTTCCCCCGCCGCCTATGCAGATTGGCCTCGGGGTTGGCCCTAAGAACCATCGGGAAAACCAGTCTGCTCATGATTCTACGACGAAAACACTTGGCAAAACGAGGCACGCACCGAGAAAAACTCGAGCGATTTGCCTTGGCTTGCATGTTTTCGCTCGTGGGATTGGCGTGTGGTGGGCCGCAGGTTCGGGGGGAAGAGGATCCGAAGGCGCGAGCTGAATACGACTTGGCGCGGGTGGCATTTCAGGCGGGGAGTTTGCGCGAAGCGCTCGGGCATGTTCAGGCGTCGTTACGAATCGACGATACGGATCCGGACGTGCATTATTTAGGGGCAGTCATTCTTTTGGCATTTTGCGCCCAAGATGAATCGTCGACGGATTGTCGTTTTGCCGAGGCGGAAACGCATGCGCGTCAAGCCCTGGAAACTGCTCCAGAAATGCGTGATGCCAAAAATGTACTTGGTGTGATTCTCGTACATGAAAAAAAGTATGATGATGCTGTGGCCGTATTGAAGCCGCTGGCGGAAGATATCTTGTATGGTTCGCCCGAAAAGGCGTGGGGAAACCTGGGTTGGGCGTATTTGGAGCGGGGAAACACGGACGAAGCGATTGTCGCGTTGCGTCGAGCATTGACGGCAGAACCTCGATTCTGTGTCGGTAACTACCGATTGGGTTTGGCATTTGAGAAGAAAGGTGAATTTTCTCTCGCACAAGAGGCATTTACGAAAGCACTCGAAACGGATAGAAAGGAGTGCAAGCAGCTTCAGGAAGGGTATGCGGCGCGAGCGCGCGTAGCGGTAAAGACTGGATCGAGCGATCTGGTTCGAGCGGACCTGGAAAGGTGCCGTGATACCGCCCCGACGACAGTGGTGGGAAAACGTTGCACTGCTGAACTCGGAGCTCTTCAATAAAGCTGACAGTCGCGGAAAAACAGGTTATGCTCCGCGACGGTTCGAAGGGAGTTTGTCGAAGAAGTTGAATGGGTGAGTTCGGATGGAGTCGATTGGCCGCTATTTAAGACATGCCCGAGAACAGAGGGCCATGAGCGTGGAGGAAATCTCCCGCGCCACTCGTATTCCCGTTTCCGCGATCGAACGGATCGAGGCGGACCATTTTGATGACCTCCCTGGTGAAGTGTTTGTCCGAGGGTTTCTCCGGGCCTACGCTCGCGCCGTTTCCATTCCCGTTGAAGAAGTTTTGGCTCGGTATACAGCGAGCCGTCGTGTAGCCGTGGTTACACCATTGCCGTTGACG
>JBGAOI010001160.1:0-2463 GCA_044221885.1 Polyangium sp. (in: bacteria) | reverse complement strand
CCTCGAGTTCGTCTTCCGGCTCAGGCAATGCCGGCGGCACTGGCGGTGCCAGCGGCGGCAGTGGCGGTGGTGGTGCAGGCGGTATGGGTCTTACCTGCGACGGTTCGGTCGTGACAATCGAACAGATCACGAATCCCAAAGCTGCGGGCTTCGTCAACGACGGAGCTCCGGTGCAAGTCAAAGGCGCTGTTGCGATGAGCCAAAAATTCTTGGTGTCCAAAGGATCGACATCCGGCACGTGCCTTTTCGGCGTTTTCGTCTCGGCTCCTGGACTCACAGAAACCAAGGAATACTCAGGCATCATGGTCGTGAGCAAAGGCAGCGACGCTGTGGTCGATCCGATGGACCCAACGAAGTCTTTCTGCGGGAAGATCAGCAATCGCTTCGGCAACGATCCTCCTCCAGGCGATTCGATTCCCGATGACATCAAGCCGGGTGACGTCGTCGATGTCATCGGCGTTGCGGACTACTTCCTGCTCACGAGCTTTTGCACGAAGCCCACCGACAGCAAAGTTGCGCAACGTCAGATTGCCTTTGCGTGCAAGGTCGAAAAGACCGGTACGGCCACTCCGCCCACGCCCCATGTTTTCACGACGCCCGAAGACGTTGCCAAACTCGCGTCCACGACGGACACGGCATTTCACGACATGTGGGGTGGCGTCAAAGTTCGCGTGGGCATCGAATCGACACCCGTTCCGCAACCGGATCCCGGTGGTGGCCCGGGCATGGTCGTCACCAACAAATTCGGCGAGATCTTGCTCACCACGAGCAACCTTCGGGTCGCGGACAAACTCTACTACCGCGGCTATGACAAACAGACTTGTTACACGGGACCGATGTTCTCCGACGTCAATATCAAGTGGACTGCGATCGATGGCTTCAGCTACTTGAACTTCTGCACCTGGGATCTCGAGCCGAGCAACAAGTGCGCTGACTTCAATCCGGCGAGCGAGGATTGTACCAACGTCACCTGTCCTCCCCCGTGAGCATGGATCGCAGCAAGACCACCACGCTCATGGAGCATTGGCACGTGATCACGCCCGAATGGGATGGTTTCGCCAAACGCCGCGATGAAGCCGATGGCGGCAAAGTTCTTGGAATTGCGGACCTTCTCCCCGAAGGTTGCGCCGAGCGAAAAGGCACCTGGCGCATCACGGTCGAGTTCACGCCCGACGACTCATAGACCAGCCATCACGTTCAACGCTAGCCTCGCGGGATGGCGGTTCGCCGACCCAACGTTCCCTCCCAACCACCGAACAACCCTGTGGCCGCGTTGCTCGAGCTCTCGAGTTCACTCACGCGGAGCACGACGGGGGGGTTTTTCTCGGAAGCGCTGAACTGCATTTTTGCCGCAACAGGTTTGCATGCCGGGGTGGTGCACGAGGTCACGTCAAGTGGCTTGGAGCTTGCGGCGGAAGATGGTTTGCCCTCGGCTGTCCGTACCCACATTGGGTCGATTTCCTCTGCCGCTCCGATATGGTTTGTCGCTCAAAACGCGGCCAAACGACGCCGAACGATCGTGGAAGAAGACGCGGCCACGATGTTTGGCGCACGCGCATCGTCGGCGGTTCTTCGCAATGCAGGCTGGATTGCGCTCGTTGCGGCGCCCATGTTGATTGGCCGAGACGTCTTGGGCGTCATCACCGTGGCGTCACCATCGGCTGAACTCTTGACGCCTCAGCGCATCGCTGTGCTCGAAACCGTGACAAACATGATGGCGCTATTCGTCGCGCAGACCAAGGCAGCGTCCGAGGAAGGGACAGCGATCGAAAGTCCTTCGTCGCTCACGGATGTGGACGAGAAGCTGACGCGTTTGGCGACGCTTGGGGCTTTGGCGCTGGGATTTGCCGACGATTTGCGCACCGTTTCGTCGCAATTGGCATTGTTCATCAAGTACCAAGAAAAGTGGCTCGAGCAGTTGCGGATGCGTCATCCAGGAGCGGTTGCGGTCCTTCGAGAACTCGAACCTTTGCACGAAGAAGCGGCAAGCGCGCTGATGCTCGCGCGGGCGAGCAGTGGACGTCTGCTTGCAGCTATCGATGAAAACACTGCGGAAACGATCGACGTAGCGTCTGTTGTGTATGAAGTGGTTGGTCATACCGAACCAGCGGCGCGAAGCCGGAACGTCGATGTGCTCGTCGCGGTACAACCCGGTTCGGAACCCGTTGTTCGCGGCAAACGGAGCGAGATACGGCAGCTTGTGTTGGGGCTCGTTCTGGATGGAATCGACGCGTGTGGATACGCGGACAAACCCGACAATCTCGCGGCACCTGCACCTCAAATGCAGATCGTGTCGATTACGGTGACGCGCGAAAAATTGAAGGTGACGCTGGTCGTCGAACACTCGGGCAAAGGTTCGACCACGGAACATCGTTTGACGCCGCGGTTACGTTCGACTCGGTCGCGAGAAACGTTGGGCCTTTTGCTCGGGCGCAACATCGTCTCTTCGCACGCTGGATCGAT
>JBGAOI010000115.1:0-15492 GCA_044221885.1 Polyangium sp. (in: bacteria) | reverse complement strand
GCCAGCGGCCCAAGCGTTTCACCGCGAGCACGTTTGGCATCGATAACGCGAGCCGCTTCGAGCGTTTCATCGCGTTGTACCGTGAGAAACGCGCCGAGCGAGGGATCGTACTTCGCAATGCGATCCAGGTACGCACCAGCAACGGTTTCGGCCGACACATCCCCACGCGAGACACTTTCCGCGAGCTCGGCCAACGATTGTTCATGTACGGAAGGGTTTGTCATGGGCTACCCCTCATCCACATAGGCAGGTACGGCAAACCCGTCCATCGACACGCGCGATGACTCGCGTAGGGCAAGATCCACCGGAAAACTCTCGTGCGGGACATCGGGTCTCGAGGCTGGTTTGTCAAACGAAACATGCGCCGTGGGTTCGATGCCCGTTACGTCGAGTTCTTCGAGCTGTTTGACGTGGGCCAGGATTTTTCCGAGATCCCCGGTCAGCTTTTGGATCTCCTCGTCAGGTAATTCGAGACGGGCGAGCTTTGCGAGAGCGCGGACACGATGCTCGTCCATGAGGCTGTTTTCCGGGTCGGGAGAGGCCATGACGCGGATGTAGCACGGTGCGCAGACGTCAGGATCGCCGACGCGCGCGGGGAGGTGGCGTGCCCAAGTAGTTGCTCGAAGCTTCCAGTTTTCCGGCAGGTGCGAGCGAAAAGTACGGATGTGCGGTCAAGTCGTCGACGCGCCACAGCGTGTAGCCAAGCTTCGTCAACATGGCTGCGACTTCTCGACCCGATTCTTCTCCGGGAATGGACTCGAACAAGACGAAGGGCAAATCCCGAGCGAGAACGTTTGTCGCACCGCCGAGCACTTCGTGTTCGAAGCCTTGGACGTCCAGCTTGATGAGACTCACGGGGGCCTCGCCGATCACGCGATCCACCGTTTCGATGCGCACGCTGACCTTCTCCGTAGGTTGCGTGTTGTTGTGCGCGAAGCCGCCGAGACCCTGGTTTGGCACGTCCGCACGCGGCATGAAGAAATCGCGCGATTCGGCTGGTTCCGCGGCCAAAGCTTCGTGATGCACGGCGACGTGCGCAAGACCCGCGGCGTTGGCTTCGAGGGTTTTTCGGGGCAAAGGGTTTGGCTCGAACGCCCATACTCGCCCGGTTTTTCCGACGAGTTCCGCGATGAACGCTGTGTGGTAGCCCTCGTTGGCTCCGCCTTCGACCACGCCATCGCCTGGTTGGATCAGCGTTGCGAGAATGCCGAGTGTGGAGAACTCGTACGCGCCGCGAAAATGCACGGTCCAGCCCACGAGCGAATTGGGCGATCCGATCCACTGGGTTCGCACGCCAAACGACGATGGATAGGAATAACGTCGTTCGCGGATGTCCTGAAGGATCGGCTTGGGGGTCAGCGCACGTTGAAGTCGCGTCACTCCACGCACGGGTACGTTGCGCAAGAGTTCGGCGGCGAGGAGTCGAGGTTGCGCGAGCATCTTGGACAAGACGTACTTCAGAGATCCGTGAAAGTCTAAGCCCGGCGGGCGAAGTTCCGGGTCTTGTCGGAAAGGTGGCCCAAGCCCAAGCGCAGTGATAATGCGGCCCTCGGCTCGTTTGCGTCGGATCTGGGCAGGTTCCTCGCACGTCGAGCGTTGTTGGCTCCGTATGGTCAAGCTCCCTCAAGGGTCACCTCAACGTCGTCGGTATGTCGCCTTCACGGCCATCGGCGCGGCTCTTCTTGCGGCGCTCGTGCATGGAACGCGTCCCGCACCCGTGCGTGAACGCGCGGCGGCGTTGGCTGCGGAACTCTCACGCCGAGGGGTTCCAACGCGTGCGGAAGATGTGACGTTTGTCGATCCACCACGCGGTGTGTTTGGCGCGCTTGGCGCCACGAGCCGCGCGATCGTGCGTACGCCGCCAACCTCAGGTGATCCCAACGACCTCTTCCTCGTGTACGCGAAGTTGTCGCCCGAAGGTGTGCTGCTGGATGTCGGCGGCATGTACAACATCACGGAAACGAGTGGCGCCGATGAGTCGGCTCCTGCCGTGAGTGGACAACGATTCGCCTATGTCGCGCAGCCGCTCGTTGCGGGCAGTCACGCGACCGTGCACGTGATCGATTTGTCCGGACAATCATCCAATTTGGATGACTTTTCGCGGCTCGAACGGGCGCAGCTTTCGATCACGAACGCGCAAGACACGGGGCAATGGCGGGGTATCGGCAAGCGAACATTTGCCGTTTCAAAAGACGAACCATCTGGTGACGATGCGGCTCATGGTGCCGAGAAAAACCCCGAGGCGGCCCCGGATCCCGGTGATACCAAAGGGACAAACGACGTTGAAATTCCAGCGGCACGCGTGCGATGTGCGCTCGAGGGCGACACGCTGGTGGTGACGGATGTTGGTCGCCAAGCTCGCGTAGATCTTGCGGGAGCCATGACGCTTCCTGCGTGGCTCAGCGTTGTGGATCAAGAAGTGGCGCGACCGGGGAACCTCGTGACGTGGGCCGTGGATCGCGTTCGCGATGTCGTCGGCGATGAAGCGATGCAGACCGTGAAAGCGGTCGCGTTCACGGGCCTCGAGATTGTCATGCGGCAACGCGAAGACATGCGTGACGAAAACGCGGCTGCCCAAGACATTGCCAAGGACTTGGGCCAAGAGACGCTCGCCGAACCGACCCGAGTCATACCGACCGATCCGGAGATCGGTTGGCCTCCCGCACCGCTCGATGCATGGATCACGCCGGCGTTGCCGGGTGAAGGTGTGTGGAATCCGCAAGACAAGGACCCGTTTGTCCGTCGCGTGGAAGGTTTGCCGCCAGCGTTCGTCACGACATACATTCGTCCGGACAAATCTCGGAAGACGACGCGTGTGTTCATTGCGCTCTGGGATCCACGCCAAGTCGAACTGCACATGATGGCCGGGACGGTCGAGCCGAAAGGCGCGACGGGTGAAGCGGGGCCGGGATGGATCCCACGAGACCCAGCGGTGCTCGAACGTGTCGTTGCGGCGTCGAACGCCGGTTTTCAAGCGCTGCATGGCGAGTTTGGCATGATGGCCGATGGTGTCGTGTATCTGCCGCCGAAGCCGTACGCAGCGACTGTGGCGGTTCTTCGGGATGGCAACACGGCGTTTGGTTCATGGCCCGAGGATCAATCGATTCCAACGGATGTGCTTTCGTACCGTCAGAACATGACGGTGCTCGTGCTCGACGGGCAGGTCAATCCGTACGGACGAACGTGGTGGGGTGGCACGCCGCCAGGTTGGCCGGACAAGACACACACCGTGCGTACCGGGATGTGTTTGACCAAGGAGAAGTTTGTCGCGTACTTCTATGGTGCAGACCTCGGGCCCGAAGGTTTGTCACAAGCGATGATCCAAACGCGCTGCACCTACGGCTTGGCGCTCGACATGAACGCGGGTCACAGCGGTCTCGAGTTTTACACCGTGGCGCGGAACGAAGATTTTCCGGCCCTCGGGCGACCTTTGCAGAACGATTGGGAAGCTGAAGGAACAGTTTCGGGCATCGATGGGTGGAAGTTTCGAGGTCGCAGGTTCATCCGCGGCATGGGGCTCATGAACTTCCCGCGCTACATCCGCCGCGAAGGCCGTGACTTCTTCTACATGACGTTGCGCCACATGTTGCCCGGGCCAAACATTGCGCCGATCGTGCAACCACCGAAAGAGGGCGAAGGGGTTTTACGAGTCAAAGAACTGCCGCAGCATGGTTTTCCGTATGCATTGGCGGTGACCGACGTGCGTATCGATGCGGCGTTTGCTGACGCCAAAGTTCGCCTTGTGAAGATCGATCCGCGGGTTGTGTCAGCATCTCCTGCGACAAACCGAGCGACAGGAAAAACCGTTGCGGTGCTCGATGCTGGACCTGCGGAAGCGGGAACCACCGCCGCTTCGCTCTGGTCGTCGCCAGGTGGATTTGCGATTGGCAACGAGCCGCCCGTTGAAGGTGCTTTGCGTTTGGCGACGGGAACGACGGCAACGCAGTCCGCCGTTGCCGCCGTAGGCGTGCTCGATGTCGATGGCATGTTGCTCTACGCCGAGCTTGCAACCAACGGACCTGCGCCTCCGGATGTTGCGAAAAAACTCGACGAACTCTTGGCTCATGCAGGCGCTTCTTCGCGAGTTCTGTTGGCCAAACCTCTCACGCTTGCGCTTGGAGGCGACACGGATCTTGCGGGAAACGCGGTGCATCCGCCTTCGACAGCAACGGCGGTGCGTCTGTCGCGGATCGAGGCTCCTGGGGCGAAGCGATTTCATGAAGCGACACCGGTTGTGCCTCTGACGACGTGGTACCCGCTTCAGGCCAAGCGAATTCGTTACTTCAAAAAGCCGAAAACCGAGGAATCCGGGGGCGGAGATGCTGCGGGCAACTGAAGGGGCTCGTATTTCTCGATTGTCGGTTTCGGGGCGTGATTGTTGGGCGGCCCGCTCGATAGGGGCCAAACCTGCGGCAAGGTGCTTGAAGACTTCGCAACAAACTCGCGAAATTCTCCAAGCCCGAGTAGTCTCGCCGTGTCAGTTTTTTCCGTTGTGCATGCTCGAGACGTCGTGGTTTCGTAAACCGCGACGAACCTCTACTCGCGTGAAGCGAAGTGTGCGAAGGGTGTGTCCCGTCGTTTGCGGTGAGTACCGCAATCTCCTGAGGAGTGGCTGAACATGGCCGATGATAAGGGCAGCAGCGATTTGGACGTCTTCGAGGGGCTCGCCAAGAAGGGTCCTCGCGCCACGATGCCGGGCTTGGTGCCTCCTCCGCCGTCAGGTGGAGTTCGTAAAGGCACGCTGATGGGCGGCATTGCGCCGATTCCCTTGCCCCCGCCGCCGGGAGGTGGAGTTGCGCCGCTCCCACCACCGCCAGGCTCGTTACCGCCGCCGGGTGGTATGCAAACGCGTCCTGGTGTGCCGCTTCCGCCGCCTCCAGGGGGAGTGTCGGCACTTCCGCTTCCGCCGCCTCCAGGTTCGCTTCCGCTTCCGCCTCCGATGAGTGGCGGCGCGGTGCCTCTTCCGCCGCCGGTGGCGTCGATGCCGCTTCCGCCTCCACCCGGCGCGATGCCGATGCCGATGGCTCCACCAGTGGATCCTGCGGCTGCGCAACCGAACAAGTCCGTCGACATGGACTGGGACGACGACGAAGAGTCCACACATGTCTTCGACGGAAAGATGCCAGGTGAAGGTGGTGCTCCGACCGCAGGTCCGCAGCGTCCACTTCCCGCGGCTGGTATGCCCGCTGCTGGTGCTGCCGCTGCGCTCATGTCGTCTGGTGCATCGGTTCGTCCTGCCCCACTCCCGCCGCCTCCGGGCGCAGTTCCGTTGCCTTCTGCAGTGCCCTTGCCGGGTGCCATGGGCGCGATGCCTCCGCCGTCAGCATTGCCTTTGCCCTCGGCAGTTCCGATGCACGGCAATCCTTCGCAAACACTCGCATCTCCATCGATGCCGTTGCCATCGATGCCTCCGATGTCTGCGCAACCGCAGACGGCACGATCCGAAGCAACGGCGGTTCGTCATGTCCCGGATCTACTCGGCGGCATGCCCGTTCAAGCGCAGCCTCAAGCGCAAGGCGGTGGCAGCAAAGCCGGCATCATCGTGTCGATTGTTGCGCTTCTCGCGGTCGCAGGTTTGGCCGTCTTCATGATGATGCCCAAGAAGGGCACGCTGAAGATCGACCTCCAAGCCAAAGGTGGTGGCTCCGTCGACAAGGCCGAGATCTTCGTTGATGGTCAAAAGAAGTGCGACATCACGCCGTGCATCGTTGCCGATCTCGATCCCGGATCACGCACGGTCAAAGTCATCGTGCCAAACGCTGGACCTGTCGAACCGGTTACTGCAACGGTCGAAGCGGGCAAAGAAGTGCCCGTGATGATCTCGATCGATTCGGGTTCGTCGCCGACGCCTCCGCCCGCGCAAGCCAACGCAACAGGCATCAAGATCTTGGCCGCCACGCCAAACACCAAGGTTTTTCTTGATGGAACCGAAAAAGGCACGCTTCCCGTCGACTGGAGCGACGTCAAACCTGGCTCGCACAAGCTGAAGTTCGACGGCGGCGATCGTTACGAACGTCTCGAGCAAACCGTCGATGTCGAAGCGGGCAAAGTCAAAGAGATCGGACCGATCAAGCTCAAGGTGCTCAAGGGCCAGATCATTCTCGAACTCGTGACCGAAGGTGCCGAGGTCAAACTCGTCAACAGCAAGAAGGTCGAGAAAAAGATTCCGGACAAGGAATGGAAGAGCCAACCGGTGAAGATCGATCTCGATCCGACCGAAGGTTGGAAGCTCGTCGCGACCGCGGAAAAACAGATCAAGATCGACCTTGCAGCTCCGAAGGCAGCCGCAACGGATTCCGCATCGGGTTCGGCGACCGGATCGGCAACAGGATCGGCCACCGGTTCAGCCACGGACAGCGGATCAGCGACAGGGTCCACGAATACCTCGTCGAACACGTCCTCCGGTGGGACGACCGCGCCGCCTCCGGGCATCGGCACGGGCACATCCACGACGGACAAAACGCCGCCTCCCGCAACGGGCAACGGCACGCTGAACATCAATTCGATTCCTGTGTCCAAGGTCATCCTCAACGGCAAACCTTTGGGCAGCACGCCGAAGGTAGGCATCAGCGTCCCGGCTGGTCCGTACACCGTCGTCTTCATTCACCCGGAAAAGGGCAAGAAGACGGCGTCAGGCACGATCAAAGCCGGCGAAACGAAGACAGCCGCGGTCAAGTTCTAAAGACCGCTCGTCGATGCAGGGGCCGCGTCCCGTGCGGCCCCGAAGATTCCTCCCAGCACCATCCCCAAAAGCGGCAACACCACAACGGGCAATTCGCCCGTGGGACCGCTCGTTCCATCCAGCCAAACCAGATTCAACCAAGGCAGCGGCAGCGATCGCAGCACGTACGTCGCCAAGACCGCAAGGCTCAGGCCACCGAGCGCGTGACGTAATCGCGTGTCGCGTTGTCCTGCGGCAGTTCCGACGAGTGCGCCCATCGCGCCACTACAAATATACCCGAGCATGATGGGAATGTACGTACCAGAAAAACCATTCACGCCGACAAACGGGACGACGAGCGCAGAAATGAGGGCTCCAAGCAGCAGGCCCAATGTGCATCCCAAAGCCGCGCGGATCATCGTTTTACAAAAAGCGCCGTGCCGATCCCTTGATCGAGACTCAGCAGCATCAGTTGATAACGGGCGAATCGGGGATCCGCCAAGAGAAGATTTCCTGCAGGTTCGTAGGTTTGATCGAGTCCTTTGGAGAGCAGCAGGACGGCAACATCCGGATTACGTCGAAAGAAGTATTCGACGACGTCGTGTGCCGTATGCGCTTCACGGGCGAGGTATTGGTCGTTGAGTTTTCCAAAGTCGATGGTTTCGAGCTTCGTTTGATAAGGTATCAATCCAGCGTCCGGATACACGGCGAGTTTTGCCGTTGCCGGGACATGTTTCGGCAGCCAATGGGTAATGGGGACGTAATGGCGTTCGACGCCCCGCATGTAATTGGCGCGGTAATTGTATTCGTTCCGCCATTGACCGAATCCGGTGGCGAAAGGCAAGTAGAGGCAAATGGCGGTTAGAAAAAACGTCGTCCGGCGAATGGCCGGAGCTGCCGCAAAAAAACGCCAATGACGATGCAATTCTCCCAAAGCGATCATGACGATCATGAGCGACAAGCCAAACAAGTGAAAAGCAAAACGATCGGAATAATTCATGACCAAGTCACTACGGGCATACGCCATTCCGATCACGAGGCAACTCGAGGCGGCGCCAAATGCGAAAATGCTTCGGCTTGTGCGAACGGGAGCCGGATGATTCGGTGGTGTTTGTCCGAGGCTCCGCGTGAGAACAACAATCGCGATAGCGGCGATGACGCTTGGAATCAGATACTTTTGCGCATGCGCTGCGAATGAAGAAAAAAAAGCGCTCGATTGTCCAGGCGCAAGCTGTTTGGCGTAATAGGTATTGGGAAAAAAACTGCCGAAATAAAAACGTCGAAAAAGATGCAATGCGCTCACGGGTGCAACAAATCCGCACAACGTGGGCAGGGCCCAGGCGCGCCACGCGCGGCGTTCATAGACGAGTACGGCCAAGAAAAACGATCCTCCGACGACGATGCCTTCCGGACGCGTATACGCGCAAAGGGTTGCCAAAAGCGGCAATGGCCACAAAGATCCGGTGCCGGGCTTTTCATACGCGCGTCGGGAGGCGACGAATGCGCACGTAACGGTGAGCAAAATAAAAAATTCCGTTTCGAGGCTCGATATGGCGTGCGTTGCTTGTTCCGCGGCGCATAAAAAGAGTGCAGTGGTTATCGCGCCTGCAAGCGGAGAAACGCCAAGCGGCTCGCGAGCGGCATAAAGAATCCGAGCCGCGACAAACCATGAAACGATGCCGAACATTGCGGCGACAAGAACCGGCGGCAGGTGCAGGTATGTCGCCAAGGTCATCAACAACAAAAGTGTATATCCGGTAAAACCTTCGACGGGCGCCTCATTGACGTTCCAGACAATTTGATGGTGCTCGACCAGGTTTTCCGCGTACCGGGCGACGATGTACGCATCGTCGGCGTGGAAGTTGGCGTGTTGTGCAAGCATTGCCAAAGCCACGAGCGTGGCGAAGGCGATGATGACCACGGGAATGCAGGCAACGACGCGCGTCATTGAGTCACTCGCCGGCCCACGATAGAGCCTGATGACGAAGGTATGCGCGTCGTCGAGGGCGGGCGACGTTCAGGGTTGAGCGTTTTTCTCGTCCGCAGTCGCCCAGGCGCTCCAGGTTTGTGCACAACGCGAATCATCTTGGTGATTGCCTCCGGCACAATAAGCCACGTTAAATGGTGGGCCAAGAATGTTCAGCGTTGTTTTGCCAACAAAAGGAATATCGGTTCGCACAAGTTCGAGCAAAGCGGCTTGCCTGCGCTTGTAGCGATCCAATTTGGCGTCGCCAATCAAGGCCCCGAGCTGTCGCTGCAGGTTGTCACGAAGTTCTTCGTCTTCAGTGACTGCCAACGTGCGTTGAATGAGGCGAATGGCGGCTTCCCGTTCGCCTTGCTTGTTCAAGATGTGGGCGCTGCTAATGGCCGACCACCCAGCGCTTCCTTTGTCTCCACCGAGTTCTGCGGCTTTGGCAAGCATTCGAGCGCCATCGAGTTTCCATTGCGCAATTTCTTGCGGATCTTTCAGAAAAGAACCCGGCGCAATGAAAGCAACGAATTGGCCTGCGGTACGCCACAAGTCGGCATCGAGCGGGCGATTGCGGAGGCCGCGCTCGAGAATCGTCCGAACGCGATCGCAATCTTCGCGCTGAGCTGCGACGGATTGAAGCGTAATGAGGGCGTCGGACCAGAGATAAGGCGTGCGAAATTCAGGGTCGAGGGCATTGATGGTATCAATGAGGTCGGCGACGGTGTCATAACGTCGCTTGTCATTCATCCGCAAGCCTTGGGTGACGAGGACTTGGGCCCACAACAAATCGGCCAATGCCGATCGATATCCGAGCGACATCGAGACGACTTGCTCGGGTGGTGGGAGCAAATTGATATCGCCGGCTTCTTTGGCGTGCGAATGGGCTTCGGCGACGGTGGACCGTACGGCGCCAATCCCCAATGCACACAGGGCGCAGAGAGCGATCGTGCGCCCGATATCCGTTTGGCTGGGCATTACTCGACCTCCCTATCGACGTACATTCCAGGCAAGACGCGCGCTGGTTGTCCGGGCAATCGTTCGCCGCGGACTTGGAAGGTGGAAAGTTTGCCGTCGCCGTCGAGATCGCCGTGGGCTGTGGCGACAAACCGCATGATCCGCGTTGCGGGATCCGTTTCGCTGTCAAAACGGAAGGAAAAACGGTGGGGTTCGTCGACCCGAAAACTCAGGGTCCGCCAGGTCAGATGTTCCCAGATTTCTGGAGGATCGGTGACGGAAGTGCCACGAGGAACTTCCGCGGGCGTCAAAGCAACGGACGGAGGAAAACTGATGTCGTGGGGTTTGGAATTTGCGTAGGCGAGGGTGTTCGAGACGAGTTTGTCGAGATAGTCGACGGGTTCCGCGAGTTTGGAAGCGTGAAGATTGCGGACAAACGCCGGAATGGCCACCGCGAGCACACTGCCAACGATGGCGAAGATGATGCTCATTTCGACGGCGGTGCGAGGGCGAAACATGGCGACCGTTGTAGCGCAAGGACGAACGAAACGCCAGTCGTCAAGGGGTTTTACCCAGGAAGATGAACAATTGTACAAAAGGCCGAAGCCCGAACGGGTTGGTCCGGGCTTCAGGTTTTACCCTTTTACGCTATCGGGTTTGGGGCACCGAGCGCCAAAGGCGACTCGAAGCCCCAAACATTCAAACGGGGTTCGTCGGCGTTGGGCAAACGATCACTCGAATTTGTTCGCAATGAAAACTTGCGTCGAACGAGCGAGTTGCTTGGTGTTGTCGTCCACGTAACCCGTGAGCGTGAAGTAACCGAATTCCGTGCCGTCGCCGTCGAGGTCGCCCTTTGCGCCGGCTTCGAAGAACTTCGCACCGAGCGGAGCGGGCGCACCTGCGGCCGATTCCGTGCCGAGCGGCGTGCCGTTCTTCGTGTAGCGGTATTGGTAATAAACCGCGTCATCCATCGTGAAACGGAGGCACTTCCAGCTAGCCGTCGACGAACCGTGAGCGAAGTCGTTCGCGGCCGTGTTGTTCGGTTGGTACTTCTTGCCTTGAACGTCGGCGATTGCAGCCGGCACGATGCTGGAGCTGTCACACAGATCGTGCGTGACGCCCGTGGACGTGGTGCCGAGCGCGAGCATTTCGGATTGCGCGAATTCGCGGTCATACGCTTCCGAAGCAGCGCGCGACATACGACCAATCGCGTTTTTCGCTTCCGAGGTCTTTGCGCTCTTGAGGTAACGATTGACGCCGAAAATCGCGAGTGCCGCGAGAACGCCGATGATGGCAACGACGATCATGAGTTCGACGAGGGTAAAACCACGCTTGGCGTAACGATTGAAAGCACGCATTGGACGAACCTCTCTTCTACCGGGAACAATTGCGTCATTGGTGTGACGCGGGATTTCGGACCACACACCACCGAGGACAACTCGAATGATGTAAAACTCGACTCAACTTCAAATGGTCATCTTCTCAAAACTCGACGACCATTGTCAAATAAAAAATGCAACCTTCAGAGAAAAAAATCATTCATCGTCGCCGTGCGTCGGTTCGACATGGATTTCACCCGAAATCGAAGATGACGCGAAAAGTGACATCACTCCGTCTGCGTTTTGATCGCCCGCGGCTTGCACGACAAACCACGGACCATTGACGGTCGCATGTGCAGCAGCCCAATTGGCGACATAAGGAATATTCGGCACGGCATCCGGTTGCGGCGCAATTCCAGCCATCACCGCATAACCAAAACGAACCGGACCATCCGTGACGACATTCAATTCTTTCCAGCAATCATGAACGGGGTCACCATTTTGACCGTTGTCCCAATGATGCTTTTTATCGTTGGGCGTCGCCGGATACCAATTCGTCAGCGACGTTGAACAACCACGATATTGAAATGTCTCGGCCTTGATGGCTTCTTCCGAAACTCGAATCGATTGCACGACAGCTTTGACTTCCGCTGCTGCCGCCGCACGCATGTATTTGCGAAATCCAACAACACCAATTGCTGCCAATACACCAATGATCGCAACGACAATCATGACCTCAACCAGCGTAAAACCATACGCCTTGCCCAAGCGCACGCTCGCCGATTTTTGTCCTTGTTGCGTCACGCGCGCAATAGAAGCAGAAAGCATGCCAGCCTTTGATTCTCGTCCACAATCCGAAACTGATTCGTAAATCTTGCCGATATTTTCGTGCATTGCTCACACCTGTCAATTTTTTGAATACTTCGTGTCATCCACATCATATTTAAGAGTGACAAATTTTGTCACTTTCGCCCGTCAACGGTGACCATTATCGGCGATGGCTCGATACGCTGGGCCCCGAGATCGCGGCTTCCGTTTCGTCATCTTCATCGGCAGCAACCCCCGAATCCAATCCGAGTTTCGTCAATCGATACCGCAACGAACGAAACGTAATGCCCAATGTTTTCGCCGCCGCTTTTCGTACCCCACCCGTTCGATCCAAGGCCTGCAATATCAATCGCCGCTCGAGTTCCCCAAGGACCTCGTCCAGGGCGCAACCCTCCGGCGGAAGTTGCCATAAAAATGGCGCGGGGCTTGCGGACAAACCACTCAGCGCCGCGGGTAAATCCCCAAGTCCAATCGCCGGACCACTCGCCAAAGCAACCGCTCGCTCCATCATGTTCTCGAGCTCGCGAACATTGCCCGGAAATGCATACGCATCCAATGCTCGCAATGCTTCCGGCGTCAACTCCCTGACGTCCTTGCCCATTTCATTCGCGAATCGCTGAATGAACCATTGCGCCAATCGCGGTACTTCGCCAGCGCGTTGACGCAAGGGCGGTAACTCGATCCGAATGACATTGAGACGATAATAAAGGTCTTCTCGAAATCGTTTGTCTCGTACGTCAGCTTCGACGTCGCGATTCGTTGCCGCCAATATCCGCACATCCACCAACTCTTCAACACTCGAACCTACAGGACGCACGCGCCGTTCTTGCAACACGCGCAATAGTTTGACCTGCAATGAATGCGGCAATTCACCCACTTCATCCAGTAACAACGTGCCGCCTTTGGCCTCGCGGAATAACCCCAACGTGCGCGCTCCGGCCCCCGTAAACGATCCTTTTTCATGGCCGAATAATTCGCTCTCCATGAGCGCTTCCGGCAATGCTCCACAATTGACGACCAAAAACGGCGCCTTCGCCCGATCACTTCGTTCATGAATCGCCCGCGCAACCCGCTCTTTTCCCGTGCCGCTTTCTCCCGTAATGAGCACCGTCGTGCGCATCGCCGCCGTTTTTTCAATAATTTCCCCGATTTTTGCCATTGCGGGGCTCGTGAACAAATCCCGCGTCGAAGGTTCGAGACGCGATATCTGCGCCTTCAAACTCTGATTTTCGAGCTGAATGTTATTCTTTTCGAGCGCTTTGTGCGATAATGCGAGCATCTCCGCCGGCGAAAATGGCTTCGTGACGAAATCGTACGCGCCCTTTTTCATCGCATCGAGCGCATGATCGACCGTCGAATACGCCGTCATGACAATGACTTCGGTGGCCGCACTTCGCGCTTTCGCCGCCGCCAATACATCCATGCCCGTTCCGTCCGGCATCATCAAATCCGTAATCACGAGCGGAAACGGCTGCGGATTCTGTTGAAGCGCTTCAATGGCCGCCTTCACGCCTGGGGCACATACGACCTCGAACGCTTGACGACGAAACGCAATGTCCAGCACCTGCCGAAGAGCAGGCTCATCATCCACCACCAAAACCTTCGGTGGCCCCAAGGATGCATGGAGAGGCATGGAGCCCATGATGCACTCGTATCACGGTCTCGCGCCCTTGCATACGACAACGAATTCCGACCAAAACCGCCGCACGCAAATAGCCGAGTTTACTTGCATGCACTCGGATCCACGGGCAAGCCGTTGACCTTCTCCATGAACACAAACGTCGTCGGAGCACTCACGTCCTGACCCAACGCCTGCTGCACCCACCCAGCATCGCAACGCTGCGCCTTAATCTTGACCTCGTAAAGCCCGTCGTGATCGCGATCCTCCACGACCGAACCTTGCCCAGTCTCCTCGTTGAAGACCGTCACGAGCGCTCCTTGGAGGCATGAACCCGTCACGGTCCATTCGCCCGTCGCCGTCTGCACCACAAAGCCCGAAGGAGCATCCGGCGGCGGCAAAGGCAGGGTTGGACTGACGCACCCGGCAAAAACCAGGAACGACACCGCGGCAAACCATCGAGTCAAAGGGCGGCGTTTCATGATGGTTCAAATCTCCACACCCGACCTTGCACAAAACGTGCCTCGATGGAATTGCCGCCTTGTGCGTTCCTACAACCGTTCGGCGAGACAACTAAGTTGACAGAATGCGCCCGTCAGTTTGCACCACACGCAACCGCTTCACTGGCTTCGTTACGACCTGCGGCGTGATCACCAGCTCTTCGTCCTCGGGGAACAACTCACCCACGAGATCGTAGTCGCTCGCTTGTGTGATGCGTACGCGCCGGAATTCCCCTGGTCGCGCCTCGCCCCCTGACAAATACACCTGCCCATCAATGTCCGGCGCTTGCCCTCGATGGCGACCCATCTGCACGTATTCGTGTTCGTCGCTCGTGCCTTCGACCAACACCTCGAGCTCTCGGCCAATGAATGCCGAATTCTTCGCGTGCGAAATTTTCCGCTGCAAAGCCATCAGTTTGCGATGACGGCTCGCTGCGACCTTGGCCGCGACTTTGCCTTCGAGGTTTGCACTGGTCGAACCCTCTTCGTCCGAATAACGAAACACACCCACGCGGTCAAACTCGGCCCACTTCACGAATTCACACAACTCGGCGAATTCTTCATCGGTTTCTCCGGGATGACCAACGATGAAGGCGGTTCGAAACACGAGATCCGGAATCGATGTGCGCATACGCGTGACGAGCTTGCGCAAGCGATCTCCACCATGACCGCGTTTCATGCGCTTCAGCATGCCATCGGCGACATGTTGCAATGGCATGTCGACGTACGGAACGACGCGCTCGTGATGCGCCAAAAGCTCGATGAGTTCCGCCGTAATGGTTTCGGGATACAGGTAAAACAGGCGCACCCAGTGCACACCGGAGACATCGGCGACGCGCCGCACGAGATCACTCAAGGAAGGTCGATCTGCGCCCGAAAGATCGCGGCCATACGCAATGGTGTCTTGCGAGATCAGGTTGATCTCTTTCACGCCCATCGACACGAGCTGCTGCACTTCCGTGACGACATCTTCGACGGGTCGCGAGCGCTGTAATCCGCGAAGTTTGGGAATCACGCAGAACGAACACGTGCGATTGCAACCTTCGGCAATCTTGACGTACGCGCTGCCGGAAGGTGTCGAGAGCGCTCTTGGATCCGAGGCTTTGACGACCCAATCCGCGGGATTACCCACCAAGATACGTTCTGCTTGTCCGGACAATACTCTTTCGAGGGCCAACATATCGCTCGAACCGAGCACGTGGTCGACTTCGGGCATTTCCGCGGCAATTTCATCGGGATGTCGCTGCGACAAACAGCCCGCGACCACGAGTTTCTTGCAATGGCCGTCTTCTTTGAGGCGCGCCATATCGAAAATCGTGTCGATCGATTCTTTCTTGGCTTCACCAATGAAGCCGCACGTGTTGACGACGATGACGTCGGCATCTTCGGCATCGGGGACATGGTCGTAGCCGGCGCGCTTGGCGACACCGAGCATCACTTCGGAATCCACTCGATTCTTGGGGCATCCGAGGCTGACGAAATGAATGCGACGCGAAGGCATCTCTTCGATACGCACGTTCGGCACTGGCTTCTTACGCGTCATCGGTTTTCCTATGGAGAATTCATGAAGCGAAGCGACTCGCAAAGCGTTCGAACAAGTAAAACGCGTCGTGCGGACCCGCTGCGGCTTCGGGATGATA
>JBGAOI010001159.1:0-2468 GCA_044221885.1 Polyangium sp. (in: bacteria) | reverse complement strand
CGATATCGCGGTCGAATTTGTGGATTGCCCGCGCCAGGTGAAATATGCCCGTGTAGAGAAACTCGGGCTCATATTCCTTGGCGTCTTTGAACGTGGCGAGTTTCAGGTCATCCTTCGCTACCCAATCGCCATCCAATCGTGAAATGAATAGATGGCCAGGTTTTTCAGCGACACGAACAACCCACGGCGGCTTCAATTCATTGCTCGTGGATCGCCCCTCGAGCGACGCTCTTTGCCATTTCTTCGTTTCATCCTGATACCACACGGAGACAGATCGATAAAATGGCAGTTTGCACCATTTGTTGTCTTTATCATTGATGGGAGCGGGCAAGTGGCCAATGCAATCATCGCGAATACCAAAAGCCGTTACGTCGCCTGAGTTCGCGGCGTCCTTACTGAGATTGATAGCCAGTTCGAACGATTTTCTTGCAGCAGCTTCGGCATGGATGATTTCAATGTCTGCCTCGACTTTCTCGACGATTTTGTTTAGCTCGGTAGCGCGAGCATCGAGAAAACTCCTTATCGCCTCGGCCCGTTGGGAAGCGTCAATCGAAAGGCGATTCATGACGGAGCGATCAACTTCAATCGCGTCCGTGGCATAGAGGCGAGCCAAGCGCCAGCTACCGAGCGCCAACAACGCAACGATAAAAACCGCCGATACGGGCCCGAGCACCACGCGTCGTTTTCGACGAGGCATTGCCTCCTTACGACCATGAACGTTCATGGTTTTACCCGCCGTGATGACGCCATTGCACACGGCTCGGCAATGGCCCCGGATGCCTCAACAATACTTGTCGATCGACCCACCAGCATGCGCATTGCCGCGCTCCGGCGAGCGCACCCGCCATACGGGGGTATTCGAGCCCATCATTCGAGTGAATCCCCGCAACGTGGTCTCGCAATGCGCCTCGGGCGATGTTCGTTTCGCCAGGAAAAACAGGGAAGATGCATTGCGCAATTCGTTCGGCCGCGTCTTCTCCCGCGCGTGTCAATATCGCGTCCGTTCGAATACGAAGCCGCAACGTTTCCTTTGCATTGTCGTCAATATAGGTCACTTCGTCGAGTTCACGGACCCCGTATGTCACGGAAAAACGTTCATCCAGCGGCAAAAGCGCATGAAACAAGCGGGCTTGAGCGCCATACGTTGCACCATGTTGAGTAACTCCATGCGGCGCAAGCCATTGCAGGAGCCGAGAAGCAACGGCATCGGCATGCCCCTCGACGATGGGATATTGAATCGAGAAATTCGCAACGATCAGGTCGTACGCAGGATCATTACCAGGATCGAAATCGAGAATGGATGCACGTTCGGGGCGCAGCATTGCAATGGCGGTAGGAACTACAGGAAGCCCGGTTTGCACGAGAACGTCGATTGCGAGCTTTTCCTCTTCGGGCAATGCAAGCGCTCCGAGGAGGCCCATGTGCGCGAGTTCTTTTACGGGCAACGCCAAAGACGCCGGGTCGGATAAATGCGGATTGACAGGGTTTTCCGGAGACGAAAATATTTTCGCGAGCGTTGCGAACGATAGCGAACTGGCATCTGGATCGTAGCCCACGAGTTTGTCACCCTGCCATTCTCCTTCCCAGCGAGTTCCACTTCGAATTGCCATGAGCAGCGAAATGACGTCTTCGGATGGATCAACGACACGAATGGTGCACTCGACGCCAGGAAAACATGCTCGCACGAGTGCAGCCAAGAGGAGCGGCTCGATGACTCCACCGCCCAGGTTCAATATACGCAATGGAGCATGATGGTCCGGTCGAAGCAACGCCAATGCTTTGAGGGCCGCATCGATGGCCAAGTGATTTCGCAAATAGGTTTGTCGGCAAGTCCAACCAACCGGAATGGCATCGCCATAACTTCCAATCGCACGATCTGCTTCTTCTGAACTCACTTGGCCAAGCCTCCAGTGACGTTCATACATGTCACGATCGCGGGGGTCAAGCATATTTGGCAGGAAGGGAAAACCGGAACCGAGGAAGAGGAAGGCGAACGTGGCATTCGGTTTGACCGTGCACGCGTTCGTGGAACGCGCCGAGAAGAACTTTTGTTGTAACAGACTTGGGCGTTTGTCGTAGGGCATCAGGGCCGGCAACGCAAGCACTTTCGTCGGTTGGTCCAGCCATTACATAACAACGAGATCACGTGTGTACACGATAAGAGGTCGCGTTGGCAGCGGTGTATTTGCTGCACGGGAGGAGTATGTTGCGTCAACATTATGCCGAAGAATCGCTGGTCGTTCGAGTGGGGATGCGAATCCGCAGATTGCGCATCGAGCGGGGAATATCGCTTCGTGAATTCGGAAGGCGGTCGGGTGTGCACCCGTTCCACGTCATGGCGATCGAGTTGGGTCAATTGGCAGCCAATGCGAAAACGCTTCGGTCCATTGCAAAGGGACTCGGCGTGGCGCCACTCGATCTGTTGAATCACGACACCGAAAACGACGATCTTGGGCATCTGGTCGAAT
>JBGAOI010001158.1:0-2469 GCA_044221885.1 Polyangium sp. (in: bacteria) | reverse complement strand
GACGAATGCCAACGCATTGAATGGGGATCGAGAAACGGCATTACCGTTCGTCCCGCCAACCCCATCCGCATTGCCGTGGGATCAGGGCGCGAAACCCCGGGCTCCAGCTCCGGCCCCGGCCCCGCCGCCATTGCCGCCGAAAAACCCGGATGAGTTTGGCGAGACAAGTGTTTTTCCGGCGCCGCCCGTACGGGGAAGTATGCCCACGTGGCTGGGAACCGGGACGCCGCCTGTGCCCAGGGGGCAACCATTGCCGGCCACGCCGACGAATGCGGCGCTTCGGACGACAGCCGCTCTTCCCGGGGTGAAAGTCCCGCCGACAGCGACTTCTCCCGCTCCACCGCCACCTGTGCCCCACATGTTGCGGCCGAATGAATCGCCCGCCCCACAAGCGTTGCATTCTCATTCGCGTATATCCACGCCCGAAGGTGGGCATCCGTTCGCGACAAACGCGCGACCGCACGCTCCTTCTGTACCCACGCCGCCTCCCATGACGCGATCGCCTATGGAAGTGCCGCGATCTGCGCCCGCGATGCGGCCACCAGAACCAAGTTTCATTCCAACGACAGCGGCTACACCGGCCTACGTTGCGGCGCCATTACCTGTGGTTCCGAATGCGGCGCCAATGCCGGGAACCACGTTGGGCCAAGCCGCGGTTCTTGCGGCGCAGAATGCGAAAAACAAGCCTTCGACGACGTCATCATTGGCCGTGGAACCTGGTAATCGGGCGGCGCCTGATACCCGAGTATTGGCTACGGCGGCATTTTTGGGCGCGGCCGAAGCATCCACCGCCGCAGCGACGACTTCTGGAGCCGAAAAGGAAGACAAACTCGGTTCCGACAAACCCCTCACGACGTCCGTGGCTTCGACATCCGGGCGAACACTCATCGATTTGCTTTGGTTCGATACGGGTTTGCCTGCGCGCCTCGAGGAAAACCCATCGTGGAAACGAATACTCGAAGGCGATACACCGCCGGAGGAAAAAGAAAAAGTCGACGAAGAAGGGTTTGTCGAACCCGATCTGACACGACCCCAAAAAAGGCGCCCACCACCTCCGCCCGCAAAGACACCCGAGCAAAAAGCAAAAGAAGAAAAGTCACGCGTTTCGAAAATCTTGTCGCGTGGCGTCCCCGCGATGGACGTGGAACAAGCGCTTTATTCCGCAATCAACGACGACGGAGTGCTCGAACCACCGCTTTGCTTGCTCAATGGCGATATCGAATTGCCATTTGACGACGTAGAAACATTGCGGGTATTGACGAGCGCTGCGGCTCCTTTGGCAGTGGCGGACAAGAAGCTCAAAGAAACCATTGATCTTGCCAATGAAGCGCTTGGTACGCCGCTGGGCCAATCACCCGAAGTCGCTGCGAATTTTTGTGTGCGAATTCGAGATGCGTGGAGCAAAGCCAATCGACACTTGGCGGCGGACTACCTCGACGTGCATTCGCGACGCGTCCTTCTCGAGCAGCGGAAGTACCAAAAACGCGAGATTGTCGGCGCGGTATGGATTCGCGCCCTGATCCATGGCGTATCGGGAGACAAACCCATACCCACGTATTTGCCGGCAGACCTATCCAAACAGTTGCCGCTCTTCACAAAATTCCCGGTGCGGCTCATTGTTGAAGTGTTGCCGCAGCAGGACCAAAATGAATCGCATCCGATTGCGTTGCGAGTTCACGCGCTTGCGCGGTCCATTGCGGTGCGACCCCGACGATGAGCTTGCGATAGCGTTGTTCTGCGTGATCTATTTTACGAGCTGCCAGATGCGCTGTGGAGGCGCAAATGTCGACACGTGCGAACTCGGGCCTGGGCGAATTTACGCTTTTTGAGCCAAGAAATTTTGCGGCGATGCCTGAAACGCTTTCAGACGCGCTTCGGAATACCCAAACGCCGCATGGGGCAATTGTTTTGCCAATACGTCGATGAGTGGTGCCGGATCCCATTGCGCCAGGTTGAATTCGAATCGTTGTCCGTCGTCGCAACAAACGTAGATGTTGTAGTTTGGAACATCGTTCACGACCAAACGATATTCGTACACCCAGATGATCCGCCGAGGTTCGTCCCGTAACAACCGCATCAGGGGCGCTTGGCTGATGTTCCGCAATTCCCAAGCTCCGTAGAGTACGACCAATCCGAAGAGGACGCCGACGCCACCCAATCCCACCAAGAACACACGCTCCCAGAGTTTCGCTTCGACAATCGCGGCAACGGCGGCAATCGGGGCCGATATCGCCACGAGCAGGAGCCCCGCAAGAATCTTGGTTGTGCGGGTTTTTCGCAACATCAATTCAAAGAGTTGTTGCGGATTCGCTGCGGCCCGTTTTAATGCGCGTGCGTCGAGAATCGGACCGACGAAGGTCCAGATGGTAAACGCAATCCCCAACAAAATCCCGACGAGAAGCAACTTCGACGGCGGAGCCAGCGACAATTCGAGTTTTCCTTCGCGCACCACGAGGGGCGCGCCTTTTG
>JBGAOI010001157.1:0-2469 GCA_044221885.1 Polyangium sp. (in: bacteria) | reverse complement strand
AGAAACGAGCGCAAGAGGCGATGATTGATCTTGCGGCTGGCTATCTTCCACGTGAGCGTGTGCAGGAAATACATTCTGCCGGCGTTGTGTTGACGGTTTCAATCAGGCCGTTGATCCGTTTCATCGCCGCACTTGAACCAACCAAACCACTCCGATCACTCGCGCTTGTTCGCTGCTGCCCCAACAAAGCATCGACATCGGCCACTTGACGCAAGAGCACGTCCATCTCGAAGGGCTTGAGCAAATAATCACGAGCTCCATGACGCGTCGCTTCGATGGCCGAATCAATGGTTCCGTGACCGGTCATGACGATGATCTGCATCCGCGGATTTTGGCGCTTTGCATCCACCAACAAGGTCGTGCCCAAGTCATCCGGCAGCCGCAAATCCGTGAGCAGCAAATCGACCGACTCCAACTGCTTTCGCGCTGCCGCTGCATTCGGCGCTTCGAGGACCTCGTGACCAGCTCGGCGCAACACGAGCATCAACGAAAGCCTGAGTTCATCATCGTCTTCGGTAATGAGAATCCGCAACATGGGCCTTATGTAACTTCAGAAAAATAAGAGAGGGGTAAGGTGAGCACGAAACGAGCGCCAGAGCCATCTTCCCTACGGTTTTCCCCAACGAGGCTGCCTCCAAGGGCCTCGGCAATACGCCGAGCGATGGCCAATCCTAGTCCCGTTCCTGTTGTTTTCGTCGTAAAAAAAGCCTGAAAAAGTCGTTCCGGATCGTCACCTAATCCGGGGCCGTCGTCTTCCACCACGAGTCGAATCGATTCTTCGAGGCGTTCCAAACCGACATGGATGGTGCCTCCCGAAGCGACGGCTTCGCGTGCATTTTCAATGAGGTTCAAGAGCAGTTCTTGCAGATCATGGCTCGACCCCGATACTCGCAACGGTTCCGAAGGCAGAGAAACGGTTATGGTCACTTTTTTGGAACGCATGGCTTCGGCATACAAATCGACGACCGATTGAATCACCGCCGCAATGGGCAGATTCTCCGCACCGACTTCACGCTGGCGCACAAAACCAAGCAGTTCCTTCACAATCCGAGCAATACGATCCACTTGACGCTCGATCACGGACAAACTTGATTCCGCGTCCGGACCGACGTACGGATCGCTGCGCACGAGAGACAAACGTGCTTTGATCGCCGCCAGTGGTGTGTTGACTTGATGCGCTACGACCCCGGCAAGTCGTCCGAGGGCAGCTTGACGATATGCCGCCGCTGCTGCTTCGGTTGCCCGGTTGCGTTCTTCTTCTCGGGCGAGGAGCTCGCGGTAGGTTTGTTCGAGCTCGCTGGTGCGTTCGGTGACGAGCACTTCGAGTTTTTCGTTGTATTGAGCGAGTTCGGCGGTGCGTTCCGCAACTTCCCGTTCGAGTTTGTCGCGTTGTTTGGCCAAGTTTCGAGCGCGCAGAATGGGGATGGCCAGGGCCAGGGCCAAAAGGAGGCTTCCGCCGATCCCTCGAAACCACCACGTTCGCCAATAAGCAGGCAAAATTTGAATGGGTCCGGTCGCCACTTCGTTATCCCATTCTCCGCCATGTCGAGCTTGAATGCGGAGGCGCATTGTTCCTGCGGGCAAATTCGAAAAAATGGCGGTTCGGGCGGTCGTTGGAGGCGACCATGTTTCGGTCAAACCTTCGACGCGATAACGAAATTCAATGGTCCCGGGGGAAGGAAATGCCGTCGCATCGAATTCCAAAGACACGAAGTTCTGATCGTATTGTAGAACCAGTGGATTTTCCGATTGCGGCAGAGGTTGCGGATTGCCGGATACGAAAAAGCGGCGCAAGTGAATGTGCACTGGACTTGGCGCCCGGACTCGATCGGGGTAATAGCGAAAAACTCCATGCGGCGTTCCGAAAATCAACGTGCCATCTTTGTCCAAATAAAACCCGTGCGCATTGGGTGTATCCGGGGGATAACCATCGGCGGGAAAGAGCGTGCCGATTCTCTCGACTTGGCCTTGGGGATTGGCGCGTAATCGATGTAAACCATCTTCTCCGCCGGCCAATACTTCGCCACTGGGAGCGAGCACGAGCCACGCGACGCGGGGAATGTCGAGGACGGTCCATTGCGCCTGGTCGCCATCTATTTCGACAACCCCGATGGCTTCGTCCGATAAAAACCACAACATTCCTGCCGAATCGATGAGCACTTGCCTCAGTCGATCGGCGCTGGTGAGTTTGTCGGTGGACCAATGTTGATATTTCTTCCCGTCGAAACGGTAGATGGCTTGTGTTGCGCCCATCCAAAAGTCGCCGTTGGGCGCACGGACGAGAGACCAGAAAGGTACGGGCGCCTGTTCATTCACCGGAAAATGGTCCATGCGCCAGCTATCTTTATTGCGGCGATAACGGACCAATCCTTGTTCTTTGCTCGTCGTCCATAGGTTTCCTTCGGCGTCTTCGTACATACCGCGGACGGGCCAGGGTTCTCGTGCGGGATCGAGCGCGATGATTTGGCG
>JBGAOI010001156.1:0-2470 GCA_044221885.1 Polyangium sp. (in: bacteria) | reverse complement strand
AATCAACCTCGATGGCGTTTGGGATTCTGTCGTGCGAGACAACATCCTTGTCGACAATGCGAGTACGGGTATCGCTGCATTCGGAGATGCTGATGGCGCAGTCGACGATTCGCCCGAAGATGGTGATGGTCGTTTTGGTCCCCGAGGTTTGACCATTGCGCACAATACGGTGGTCATGCCCGAAGGGGCTCGAAATGCTTTGCAAATTAGGCACAGTCACGGATCGAATACCGTCATGAACAACATTCTCGCCCATGCAGACCGTCGTCGGGTGGGCCTTGAATTCGCGACGTCGCTCGACGCGGTTCTCGTGTCGAGTAATGCGAACGTTGTGGAACGCGTAGGCATTGGCGAGCGCGTGCGGTCTCTCGATGTTTGGCAACGGGCAAGCGGCCAAGACAAACACTCGCTCGCCCTTCCGATCTCAGGGCTTTTCGCCGATCCCTCCAGCGGCGACTATTCCTTGCTCGACGCGTCGCCTGCCCACCGCATACTTCGAGGTTCGATGCACAACGACGACACCACGCAAATAGGAAACGAGCAAAGGTCATGCTCGGTGGGGGCGTGTGTCGCTTGGTGACGCTCTTGTCCCTCGCGTCATGGCGCCTGCGCGATTCGCGCGAATTGCGTTGGCGTAGTGGGAAGTACGGGTGTGCGTCAAATGCGATGTCGCGCTGCGTTGAAGTGACAATTATCGCGCATCTAGTACCGCTCGCGGAGCGATTGCGTTTACGATGGTCTGATAATGGATTTGGTTCCGGGCTCAATCATTGCGGGTCGGTATCGGATCGACGCACGAGTCGGTGCCGGCGGCATGGGTGAGGTTTGGCAGGGCGAGCACCTGGCGATCGGCATGAAAGTGGCGATCAAAACGTTGCTTGCGGCTGCGGCCTATGATCGTGAAGTCGTCGCACGGTTTCGACGCGAGGCGAACCTGTTGGGGCGCATTCGTAGCGATCACGTCGCACGTGTTGTCGACTTCATCGAGGATTCGCAGGTCGGTCTTGTCCTCGTGATGGAGTACATCGAGGGGGTTCCTCTTTCGAAGATTCTCCATCAGCGCCGACTCACGGTCGAAGAAGCGATCGATTTGGGTTGCGATGTTGCGGGGGCGCTTTGCGATCTCCATCGAGCGCACATCATTCATCGCGACATGAAGCCCGGAAATATCATCATGGAGCCGCAGCCCAACGGGAAGATGCGCGGCATCGTGGTCGATTTCGGCATGGGGCGTATTGAGTCCGGGGCGGGCGAGGATTTGGAACAGACAAACCTCACTCGCGCTGACATGGCTCTCGGAACGCTCGAATACATGGCGCCCGAGCAGATCTTGAACTCGCGTGATGTTACGGCCGCGTCCGATCTGTATGCCGTGGGCGCGATGCTCTACCGAGCCATCGCGGGGCGGCACATTTTTGGCGACGCGCAAGATACGGAATTGGCACGCGCGAAGTTGATGACGGACGCTCAACCGCTCGATACGGGACGACAGGATCGTATTGCGCAAGGGTTTGCCGCCGTCGTCATGCGTGGGTGCAAACGTCGTCCGCAAGAGCGTTATCAGCGTGCGGAAGACTTGCTGAACGACCTGGTCGCGTTGCAAGACGCGGTGCGGGCGCAAGCGTTCGAACACAGTGGAGCGCGACATTTGCTTGGTACTCCAAGCATTCCTCCGGCCGCCCCGCAGTCTGTCCCCCAAGCGCAGCAACAATACGCACAACAGCAACAACAGCAGCAGGCGTACGCGCAGCAGCAACAGCAACAACAACAGCAAAGTCATCATCCATCGCAGCCGCATGCTCCCACGTCGGCTGTGAGTGTCAGTGCGAGCATGAGTGCGGCAGCGCCGATTTCGGTGCCTGTCAACAATGCTCGAAAGATGTCGAGTGGTACGGTGGCAGCACTCACGGCGCTTGTGGTGGTCGCCATTGGAGCCGTGGCTGTGTTTGTCATGCGCACACAACTTGGACTTGTCGCGCCACACCCCACGCCAGCATCGTCGACGACAGCGTCCGCCGCTCCACACGCTCCGCCACCTGCGGCGTCATCCGCTCCGGCACCCGCTCCATCCGCAGCGGCCTCCGCAGATTCGACGGACGAACCGCTCGAAATTGAACAAGCTGCGCCAACGCCAACGCCAACGGCATCTTTGTGGGGAAAGCTGCCGACACAAGCACCCACGAGCACGGGCGCTTCGACGGGAACTCCGGCGGGCACATCCTCGGCGCCGCGCACCATCTCCACGTCGCTTGGACAAACAACCAAGACGACGGCGCCTGTTCCGACAAACATCAAGTTCTAAACGACTTCCGAAGGCGTTGCGCCGCGGCACCATCGCGTGGGGTTCGAGAGGCTGTCTCAGAACTCGGACCCAGTTGTCGTTGCGAACCAACGCGTGGGGTTTAGAGGCCGCCTCAGAACTCGGACCCAGTTGTCGTTGCGAACCAACGCGTGGGGTTCAGAGGCTGCC
>JBGAOI010001155.1:0-2471 GCA_044221885.1 Polyangium sp. (in: bacteria) | reverse complement strand
ACAATCCAAGTTATCCTCCCGAATTGTACATCGACGCGCCGGCGCAATGGCAAGTCTCCGGCAGTCGCGAATGGACGGCCATCGAGAACGCGCTGGAGCATCTCTGGAAGCTTTTGGCGGCGCGTGACGAACGACGTTTCGCTTTGGTGTTAGGTGATTTCGGGGCGGGCAAAACGTTCTTGCTGCGGGAACTCGCGCGGCGCATGTACACGCAAAACCATGGCGTGTGGCCGGTGCTGCTGGAAATGCACCTTTTGGAAAAACAGCATCAGTTGTCCGAGCTGATTGGAGCGCAATTTTCCAAAGCCGAAGTTTATGGTTACAATTATCGCGCGTTTCAATACATGCTCAACGAAGGACGCATTGCACTTCTATTCGATGGTTTCGATGAATTGGCCGAACGCGTCACGTACGACACCGTGACCGACCATTTTAATACAGTCCTTTCGGCAACACACGGCGAACAAGCCAAGGTCATTTTGTCGAGCCGTCGGCAGCATTTTTTAAGCGAATCGCAAGTGAAATTGGCGCTCACGGAACGAGCCGAAAAGGTATCGGGTTTTCGCTTGGTCATGTTGAGTCCTTTTGGAAAGCCGCAGATTCATCAATATTTGCGAAAACACCTGGGTGACGAGCAGGCCGCGCAAGAGCGTTATGCGTTGATTGACGAAATCAAGGATTTGCTAGGTTTGTCGCATAATCCACGGATGCTGGGCTTCATCATGAAGATCCCCGAAACAGAACTGCGGCAAGCCAAAGCGCGTAAAGAAGGCGAAATCACGTCTGCCGATCTGTACGATTTGCTCGTCAAGCAATGGCTGAAGAACGAACACGAGCGGCTGAAGCGCATTTCGACGCAGAAGTGCCTTTCGATTGCCGCGCTGGAAAAAGGCGTGACGGCCTTGGCGTTGTCGATATGGCATGCGCGGGTCAACGATGTGCCCGTGGAACATATTCGGGACGTGACCGAACACGCCTTGCGAGGTCTGAACGAGCCAGATTTGCCGCTCAAAGTTTTGGAACAGATGTTTGCATCGGGGTCGCTTTTGGTGCGGGATGCCGAGGCGCGTTTTTCCTTTGTGCATCGATCCGTCCTGGAATGGCTGGTCGCGCGGGAAGCCGTGGCGTCGCTTTTGAAAGGCGAACCGTGCACGACGCTCGAAGCGGATGAAATGAGCGTCTTGATGGCGGATTTCGTGATTGATATGGCCGGGCGAGAGCCAGCGCGAGCGTGGGCGAGGGCGGCGCTCGAACGAAATGCCGAAACGTTGGTGAAAAACAATGCAACGACGGTGCTCGTACGCATTGACAAACGTTGGCGTCCGGAGACGCAGATCCCGAATGCGCCGTCTGTTTTGCATTTTGCAGGCCAGGATTTGCGGGGAAGGGATTTGTCGGGTGTCGATTGGCGGCGAGCGGATTTACGCGCCGCGAACCTTGAAGGCGCGACCTTGATCGGAGCGGACTTGTCCGGGGCGAATTTGGAAGGTGCGCGGTTGTATCGCGCGAATTTGACGAATGCGAAATTGGTGGGGGCGAAAGTCGCGAAAGCCGATTTGCGCATCACGCGTCTCTTGAAAGCCGATTTGACCGAAGTACACGACCTCGAATCGGCCGAGTTGCTTCGAACGAACTTTGCGGGGGCGAAACTTCCGAATGGGTTTGACCCGGCCAAGGCGGATGCGTATGGCGTTGCTTCCGTTGTTCGTCAATCGGAGCCCGTATGGGCGGGGGTTGCAACGTCCTGTACCAGCGTTGCTTGGGGCGCAACGGGCGAATTGCTCGCAGCAGGATTCGCCGATGGAACCGTGCGTATTTTCGATGCTGGCTCGGGTGAAGTCTTGCGCGTGTTGGCGCGACATACCGGCGCTGTCGTGGGCATTGCGTTCAGCCCCAACGGTCAGACCATTGCGTCGGGCTCGTATGACAAAACCGTGCGGTTGTGGGATGTCTCGTCCGGACGCGAAGTACGCGTTCTTCAGGGACATACAAACTGGGTGACGAGCGTCGCGTTTAGCCCCGATGGCGGGAGCTTTGCCTCGGGCTCGGATGACAACACGCTGCGCTGGTGGGACGTGTCGTCCGGACGCTCTTTACGTATACTCGAAGGACATGCGGACTCCGTGCGAAGCGTAGCGTTCAGCCCTGATGGCAAGACGATTGCCTCTGGTTCGGATGACAAGAGCCTGCGTTTGTGGCGCCTTGCCTCGGGGCAGCATGTGCGCGTATTCGAGGGGCACACGCGTCCCGTAACCAGCGTCGCATTCAGCCCTGATGGCAAGATCCTCGCTTCCGGCTCGGAGGACGAGACCCTGCGGTTGTGGGACGGTTCGTCCGGACGCTCCCTAGGGACGCTCGAAGGACATACCTCCGCCGCTTTGAGCGTGGTGTTCAGCCCCGATGGTCAGACGATTGCGTCTGGCTCGTCCGACAAGACGGTGCGTTTATGGGACGTCGCTTCCCGACGCGAA
>JBGAOI010001154.1:0-2472 GCA_044221885.1 Polyangium sp. (in: bacteria) | reverse complement strand
GTCCGGAACGGCAGTGGAGGACTTTTTATTGAATAGCCCACGGTTTTAACCGTGGGCGGGGTCACGTGAAGGACGGGGCGAACGGCGTTGTGGGACGGTTTCTTTATCGCGCCCTCTTCGAAACGCCTTCAACGGGCGCGATGAATCGCGCAGCTACATGAGCCTCTTCAATAAATCAACGGGCGGTTACGTCTTCGGTGGCAGTCGTTCCGGTCCCCATGTACCGGTCAAGTTTTTAATCTCGTAGGTGTCCTCGAGCTTGTTGAGCACAGCCTCCCAGTAATCGAGTTCTTTGGCAAGCTCCGCGATCTCGCGTCCGGCACCCGCACAGAATTCTTCGAACTCTGTTCTCGTGTTTTGGAGTGTACTCTTGGCGTTCGCGATCTGCATATCAAGATTCGCAACTTGGTCCGGCGTCGCATTCGCCCTTTGTTTCTCCAGACGAACAAGAGCAGAAGAGGCATTGGTTACCGCCGCGGAAAGGTCGTTGTACCTCCTGCCCTCATTGCTACCACGAGCCTTTTCGTAGGCTTTTTTGGCAGCATCGCGCCGTTTCGTCGCCTGCACGATGCTCCATTGAGCCTCCGGCCAAGTCACCGTTTCCTGCCCGCTGGTGTCGGTTGACGCCTCGCCGAGGTTGGACTTGATCTGCAAGTAAACGTAGCCTTTTTCGACGAGCCGTCGATACACTTCAGCGGCAAAGCTGGCTTCCTGGCCATAGGCGCCCGAGCAACCGTCGAGGTAGATGACGCCCGCGTAGTCTTTTGACAAACCACGTTTGATGAGGTGCTCAACGATTTCTTTGGGATTCTTGTCCTCGAAATTCGTCGCATGGAGGTTTGTCGCATTGCGGATCCATTGCGGTGCCCATGAAGGCAAATGATCGAAATAATACGCCAAGGCGGCCGAAACGACCCAAACATTGACCCCGAAGACGGGGATTTTCGACCCCATGTGACCGGTGATGACAATGGGGGCGAATTGTCCAACCTGGCTGTAATCGACTTCCTCGTGAGAAACCGCTGCCTCATATTGCGTAGGCACGGAATTGCTGGTCATCGCCGCTGCGGGGGACATGTCCAGGGCTTGCGGATTTCTTTTTTTGCGAATGGCTTTGGCGGAGTTCTCAATGGTCTCGTCGGTTCCGAGTTTGGTCAGCACCGCCTTGCCCGGGGCTGGCGCGGGCGCTGCTGGGGGGGCCGCTGCGGGTGCGGCAGGTGGGGCCACTGGTGCAGGTAACCGGATGCGATGGCAACCGATGGTGGGAATGTTCGGCATGTACAACGGGCCGCTGCTCCCGGACGTGCTGCTCGACGACGCGTTGTTGTTCGACGACGCGCCCTGGCCACCACTCTGCTGATTCGTGCCTGCATTCGCGTTCTGATTCGATTGGGTGGATACGTTGGCCGAGCTGCTACCCATACCTGGCATGATGTGCTCTCCTCTTTACCGATCAAATATCGCGAATTTCCAAAAAGACACCCGACGCCGTTTCGAGGCGATTCACAAGCGCATTGTTTTGCGTCACGGGTGACCGCGTGATCGGGTTTGGCGCGGCACCCACGATCACCGGTCGATCCGGATCGCCATCGACAAACCCGACCATGACTTCGATGCCGGGTTTGAGCGGGAAATGCATTCCGTAATGGGGACCTGCGTGCGGCTGAAGCATACGCACGGGAAGCGACGATACCGATCTCGCTCCCGGGTTCGCCACATCGAAAAACAACCGCACCGTGTAGCGACCTTCCGCATCGATTCGTGCATATTGACCAATTTCACCACTCGGCAAGGGTTCAATGAGCCCAGGCACCAAACCGTGAATACGCGGCTTCTGGGCGCGGCGTGGAGGTCTGTAGGTCAAAGCCGCATCAATGGCGTGAAACACATTGGAATAGGTGCGTCCTTCCGCCTGCCCGCCTTCGAGGCTCACAGCTTGTGTTGCGCGATGTTCCACTTCGACGAGCAGCAATTGTTCGGGCGCTGCGGGCTGGTCTTCCAGCGTGAATCGAGCCCCGGCGCTCAAACGACAAACCTCACTGAGCCCCTTGTACACGCTCTTGGTCGATTCGCGTTCTTCAGCTCGAATGCGCGCGAGCATGCGTCCTTCGTCCGGCGTGCGATAGTGGGCCCCATATTCAATCATGCCTCCACCATCACCGGTTGGCGCGACGTACCGCGCACCCATCGACAACATCGGCGTTTCTTCATTGTATTCCGATTGCATGAAGTGTTGCGGAATCAATTGCGACCGTCGTTCGAAGCGATAAATGTCGCATTCTTCTCCGCGAGGCCGGAACGGGATCTTGTCATTGCCTTCGATGGGGCGAAAACCAGGGGTGTGGTCGGTGAAGACGATCGTGTCGACATCCTCGCCATGTTCGAAACAAAAACTTATGCCGATATGCTCGGCCAAACGGCACACGAAGTTGAGGTCCGTTTCTTTGTATTGCACCACGAACGGTAGTTTCG
>JBGAOI010001153.1:0-2473 GCA_044221885.1 Polyangium sp. (in: bacteria) | reverse complement strand
TTTTTTTTCTTGACGGCGGTTTACCGCGACGCTTACACCCTGCCATAGTCACGAAGGTCTCTTACAAAGTAGCGCTTGATTGAGGGCTAGACTCCCGTCAGCGGGCCGGTGCCATTATCGCCGAACGTTTCCACCGGAGCGCCGATGCCTTGCAGCATCGAAATGAACAGATTCGCCATCGGTGTTTCATCCGGTAAAACGACATGTTGTCCGGTCTTGAACGTACCGCCCAAGCTTCCGCCGACGAGTACGGGCAAGTTCTTGTGTCGATGGGCATTGCCGTCTTCGATTTCGCTCGAGAAAAACACCGCCGATGTATCCAGCGCTGTAATGCCCATGCCTTCGTCGATGGCATTGAGTTTGCCCAACAGGTACGCGTATTGCTCCACTTCCCAACGCGCAATTTCCGTGAGCATATCGAAATTCTCTTGGAGGTTTTGGTGGTGGGAAATCTCGTGGTGCCCTTGGCTGATGGGTTGCCCGTTGGCGTAAAGAAACGGATAACTCCGATTGCTTCCCGCATTCCCGAGCATGAATGAAATGACGCGCGTCGAATCGCATTGCACGGCCAGGGCCGTGAGGTCGAGCATCATCTTGACGTGTTCGGGGTAGGGCAAGTCTGCCGGAGGCCGATCAATGGCCGTACAGACGGGACCAGAACCCGTTTTTTGGATTTTCTTTTCCAGTTCACTCACACCCGTCATGTATTCGTCAAGCTTGCGTTTATCCGTCGTTCCAAGTTTCCCGGACAACGAATTCGCTTCGCCGAGCACATAATCGAGCACGCTTGTGCGGTAGGACTTTTGGCGTGCTTGTTCTTCCGCGGTGGCTTTCGGATCGAATCCGCCGAAAAGAATATCCCACACCACTTGAGGATTGACGGTTTTTTGAAGCGGTTGTGTTTCCGATGCCCAGGAGATGTTGCGCGCGTAGGCGCAGCTATACCCGGAATCGCAATCTCCTGCCGCCGAGCCCCCATCAATACCAAGTTGCATGGACGGAATTCGAGTCGCTCCGCCGATTTGCGCCGCGGCGACTTGATCCATCGAGATGCCATTTTTGATATTGGATCCCTCTGTTTTGACCACGTGCCGGCAGGTCAAGAATCCCGATGTTCCCGCGGCGTGATCACCCGGTCCATCGGGTCGTGCGGGCAGATTCGCCAAACCCGTGAGAACCAGGACTTTTTGCCGAATGGCAGCAATCGGCTCGAGGATCTTTGTTAGGGTGTATTGATCGCCTTGATCCACCGGCGTGTAGTTCGCCATGTGAATCCCGTCTGGCACGTAAAACGCGAGGATTCGCCGAATATCATTCGGCGCGGCCTTTACGTTTTTCGCCATCATGGATTCCAAAAAGGGCAACGTCAACACGGCGCCCGCTCCACCCAAGAACAACCGGCGCGACAGTTTGTGTCGTTTCATTTTCCACCTCCAATCGCTTCACCACGGCGCATGCGGAACGGTTCGCTCGTCGCGACGAGTTTGACCAATTGCTTCAAGGATTGCCCCTTGGAATTGAGCCCTTGGACGAGATGTTCGAGGTGCCCATCGTCCGCCGGATAAATGCCGCGTCCAAGCGCGTACGTCAGCATTTTTTCCGATGCACAATGCAAGAATCGCGGATCATCGGCCAAGATGCCGCTGAGTTCGAGCATTCCATTGAAGGTTTTCCCTCCGGGCAATTTGCCCGAAGCATCCACGGCGAACCCATTGTCGTCCGCGCGGAAGAGACCAATTCCGTTAAACTGTTCCAAGCCAAACCCGAGATTGTCCATTTCTTCGTGGCACGAGGCGCAAATGGGACTTTCACGGTGTTTTTCCAATCGTTGCCGGATGGAACCCGTTGGAACAGTTTCCGTAATCAACCCTTCGACTCCGGGTGGAGGTGCGGGCGGTTCGGAACACAAGAGCTGCGTCAAGACCCATTTTCCGCGTTTGACCGGGGACGTACGCGTTGGGAACGACGTCACCGTCAAAACGCTTCCTTGGCCGAGAAGCCCGCGCCTTTGCGGATCGGTGATCGTCACTTTCGTGAAATCCGCTCCTGGCGACGGCATGCCGTAATGCGTCGCGAGCCGATCGTTGATGAACGTGAAATCGGCCGTGAGCATATCGGAGATGGGCAGATCGTTGCGCAAGAACTCGCGGAAGAACAGCTTCGTTTCTTGTCGCATCGCTGCGCGCAGTTCTTCGTCCCACGTTGGGAACGCTTGATAATCGGGCTGGTGATCGTCGAGCGCGCGGGTGTAGAGCCATTGCCCGGCGAAATTGTCAATCAAAGCGTCGGCTTTCGGGTCTTGCAACATGCGATCGACTTGCGCTTCGATTTGTGCCGGATCTTGGAGTTTTCCTTCGCGCGCAGCGGCAAACAGTTCGGCGTCCGGCATGCTGCTCCAAATGAAGTAGGAAAGGCGTGATGCCAATTCGAAGTCATTGAGCGGATGGGGCGGGGTGGCTGCATTGGGGTTGGC
>JBGAOI010001152.1:0-2475 GCA_044221885.1 Polyangium sp. (in: bacteria) | reverse complement strand
GGCAAATCAAAGGCACCTTCGTTTGTGAAATACGTAGCCATCGGATCAGGTCCCTTCGAGCCGAATGACGTTGGTTTTCGGCACTGCGGCAAGGATTTCGTGGGAAGCGGAAGCCATGATGATTTGATTGTCGTCGCCAAGCATTGTCAATGCTTCGACAAACGCGGCCGCTCGTCCGGGACTCGTGGACGCTTCGGGCCGGTCGACGAGAATGAGCGACTTCGACAAACCAATGGCCACCGCTGTTGCCGCGAAGATCACGGAATGTTGTTCGGTTTCCGATAATTCGGACATCGTTGCGCTCGGGGAAGTACGCGTCGAAAAACATCGTGGCAAACCCGAACTGGGTTCGCAAGACACGTAACGACACGTTGGCGACAAACGTTCGAGGTGCTGAGCAAATACCTTTTGCGCGGGCGATTGTGGAGTGAGGTCTCGCAGAAAACGCACAATGAAGCCGTATTTCGTAATTTCCTTGGACGCTCGGTGCATGCGTTGTTCGACCGCACTCATCCCATGAAACGGACCAAGCGGTGAAATGCGCCTCGACGCTGGGAAATACTCGACTTTGCCGCTGCTTGGAACATGTTCATATCGCGTCAAGAGGGCAACGAGGCCTTCGTCCGCGTCACGACGCACGCGCTCGGGCAGAAACGTCGCCTCCCCGTCAATAATGGATTCCGCAGTTCCCACGTATTGGCGCTCTTCCTCGTCGAGGGCAAACGAAAGCATGATTTTCGCGATGATCCCTCCAGACGCAATCCATGTCGCTCCCGGACTCATGGGACCATAAGCACCAATGGCCTCTTTGGCCGCGAGAATCGCCTCCAGAAAACTCGTTTTACCCGACGCTTCAGGCCCAGTCACGAGCACGAGCGAATTGGGGGCACCCGTCACGGGATGTGTCAGATCGTAGGTGCCATCGGCAACGCCACGAATACCCAGAAATGTTGCGCGAACGATTTTCACGAAAACTCCTCAACCCAATGTCGCTGGAACGCCTTCACCAAGAGCCTTGTTGGATAAAATAATTTCGCCAGGATCGATACTTTCAGGGATTGAATGCGGACCACGTCCGAACCATTGTCATTCATCACTTGACCGCACGTAATGGTTATCCCCGCCGAACTCGAGACGCTATACACCAGCGCGACATGGCTCGCAAGACGAACCGCGTTGGTGATTCGTTCGATGTTCATGAAGGCAACCGGAGCAAGGTCACACGATTGATACAAGGGTCCACGTATATCGTCAGCAAAAATCGGACCGATCCCGTGACGTGGAAATACATGTACATTTAAGGGAATTATCAACGGGCTTGCGCAACGTCTGGTACAACGATGATCCACCATTTTGGGTCAAGGGTGGATCAGAGAAGATCCATATGGCGATGCGACGCGTTTCACGGAGCCGTCTCGGCGCTGAGACCTTGCAACGCCGCAGCCAATCGACCGTCTTCGCAAATGCCCATCAACCGATGACCGCCACCATCGACGGCGCGTAATTCGAATTCCCCTTCGGTTGCAAAAACTTCGCTATCGACAAACGGAACGGTTTCGTCGGTAGGATCGTGATAAATGATTACCCGTCGACCACGAAGCTGACGTGCAATTTCGCGGCTATCTCCCTGCCCCGTCCGCTGACAAACGCGTTGCACAGCGGGAGCCAAGAGAATGGTTCGTCCGGACCATAAACCCTGCCGCATCAATTCGACGACGACCGCGCCCCCCCAGCTCGAACCAATGACGATATCTGGATTTTCTTGCAACACGGCCGATTTCTGAATATCGACGCAAGCTGCGAAACTCGCCGACAAAGCTCGAGCCATCACCACATTTTTGCGCAAAGCTCCCCAAGTACCCAGCATTGCAGCGGCCGTCAACGCATTTCGTGGAGATCGTTTCGTTCCTGCAATCGCCAGAGCGCCGCCGAGGACCGCCTGCACTTCGGGCAATCGCAATGCCATGCGAGCGACGGAGTTTTTCCGGGACAGTTGCCAGACACCCATGTCCATATCGTGGGCACGAACATCGAAACCTTGCTCGCGAAGCAAAATAGTTTTACTTCCCAAGGCGCGACTTTCCAAACCATGGACGAACAAGATACGCGGATGAGTCATTGGAATTCCTGGGTGCTAGAAAATGTCGTGCAACGCGACTGCGCAACACTTCTTTGACGTGATGTCGAGGATGACCATCGTCAACGATTCCATCGCCGCCTTCGTCGTGTTTGCGCCAACATCACGAGGGCGACAAACCCTGCACCTGAAAACACGACATCGTTCGCATCAGCAACGACACGACACCCGCAACCTCCTGCTTCTCCGTTTGTCCCGTCACCACCATTGCCATTCCCTGCTCCACCTCCGACACCACCCGATCCGCCCGAGGAACCACCGCCGCCGTCGCCGCCCATGCCGCCAATGGGTCCGACATCGGGCGTATGCCATTCGTACGCGCCCACGTCGATGCCTTT
>JBGAOI010001151.1:0-2478 GCA_044221885.1 Polyangium sp. (in: bacteria) | reverse complement strand
ACGGACGCTGCTGCGGATCGAGTGAGTCGAAATGTGCGTGTTTGGGGTTTGGAAGAACGTACCTTCACGTGGATGGCGCAAGGTTACTCCGAGCTTGTGCAAGCCGTACACCCACCAAGCAGTGATTTTGCTGGACAAACGCACTGGACAGTCGAGACGAGCGGCTTCGAATCGCTGCTCGAAGTACACTGGCGGTCATGAGTCAGCGTGCGTTCTTTGCCTGTTTGAGCCTCCTACCGGCCATGCTCATGGGCTGCGCCGAAGGAAACGTTCCCACTTCTGGTTCTTCGAGCGGCGCATCGTCGAGTTCGTCGAGTTCTGGAGCGGGTGGGGGTGGCGGTTTTGGGGAGGAAAACATTCCCGAACCGGATGGTCCGTCGAAACTCACGATCGTCAATGGCGTGAATGATTACGACGCCATTCGATTGTGTTTCGTTCCTTGGCCCGATGGTGGCGATCCCCCGGCATTTCCTGCGGACGCGAAAGGACTCGCTTTTGCGGCGCCAGCCGTGATCGATTTGGCGTCGGGCGTCGTGCCCTTGGGCAGCGATGTTTTCATGTACGTGATTGCGGGCAATCTCGGACAAACGGCAGGTAAAGGTTGTGCAGAAATCACGGGTGGGAACTTGCCTTCGGATGTGCTCGTCGTTCCTTTGGCGGTTATTCCTCGGACGGCAATCGAAGCGCCGCGGAGTTTGTTATTGGTGCCGCATGGTTGTCTAGGTGGACCGGATCATGATGATCCGATGAATGGTGTTATTTGCGGAAAAACGTATTCCGTCGATACACCAACACCGGGGCTTTTGGCAGGCGGCATGTCACGGATTGTCGAGCCAGACCGTTTGTCGTTTCAAGCAGCACATGCGTCGGTTGCCATGCCGGAAATCGATATCCAGGTTTTGCCGGGTGTGGAAATGGCCAAAGCGCAGACGATTGCGCCGGGATTGACCATCGGTGCAATTGGAAGAATGCCGCCTTTTCGAGGGTTTTCGAAGGCGTCTTTGGGTCCGATTGGCGCGACGAACATATTGACGTTACCACCTGGATTTGGGCAACCCAATTCGACATCTCCCTTGCAAGCAGCGTTGGCTCGAGGTGGCATTGCCGAAGCGGACTTCGAGAACGGAATGGCATTTACCTTGGTGGGTGTGGGATCCGCGCCGAGTATCAAGGCGGGGGCATTTTGGCACGAACTCACGTGGACGGTGGTTCGATCCGATCCGTGACGATTATTCCTCGCTGCGAACGTTTTCGAGGAGTTGCGGCGAATAGACATACCAAACGCCATTGCTTCCGCGAATCAGTCGTTTTCGGAAGGTCACTTCGTGCGTCTTTCGCAACGCGAAAAATACAACGAGGAAAATGATAATACCCAGGAGCCGAATGAGGACCAAGCCCACGATGGACAAGATTTGCGCCCATTGTGGCCACGACTGAAACATTGCGTGTACTTCGACGACGGCTACGTCGTCTTCTTCGCGCAAAAGCGTGGTTCGTTTGATTTGCATCGTTCGCATCTGCCCATTGCCGGGTCGTGCGAACGCGGCGGTGTAATCTTTGAGTTCGTTCGATGTTCGGAGTGTAAAACTTCCTACGCCCACGGGAATTGGACCCAATTCGGGCGGCTCGACGGATTGTTCTCGGGCCGTTGGGCACAACGAGGCCCAGGCGTAACCAAAACGGGCCATCGCTATGGCCTGGAAAAAGTGTTTCAGGGTTGCTTCGGGTGCCGCGGGTTGATCGCGCAAAGGAAAACGCAGATCCACGACGACCAAAATCAGCGTAATGAAAACGAGGAAACCCACGAATACGGCAAAACCAAACTCTGCTGGTTCCCAACGACCGGGACGACCACTCGCAAAAACAACTCCAGCAGCGAGCGTCGCGATAACCGTGAAAGCAATGAATCCAATGGTTGGACGTCGCAATCGTCCACCCGCTTCTTGGCGGTCACGTTCGACGGCATTGGCATCCGCAAGATGTTCATTCAATCGCGCAATTGCTTCGGCAATATCACCAGACAGCGCTTTTTTCGATTTACGCTTTTTCTTTGGCGCGGCGGCGCCTGTTTCGGCTTTGGGCGGCGCATAGGCATCAAATTCGTCCATTGCGCGCGTTTGCAATCACTAGGACGCGGGTTTGGCAAGGAATTTCGTCCTGCGTAGGCTATCGCGGCTTGACCAGATTCGTGTTGGGCTCTATCGTCCGTGTGCACATGGCGAGTATTCAACGGTACCGATCATTTTCATGAACCGCGTCTCCCTCAACGTTGATCTAGGCGAATACCCCGACGAACCCGACGAGTTCTATTCGCTCGCCACCGTCGTCAACATCGCGTGTGGCGGCCACGCGGGCGATTGCGCAAGCATGCGACATGCCCTCGAGCGAGCGCGTCACGCACGCGCGACCGTTGCCGCGCATCCTTCGTATCCCGATCGGGCTGGGTTTGGCCGGAAAACCATGCCGATTGCCCACTCG
>JBGAOI010001150.1:0-2479 GCA_044221885.1 Polyangium sp. (in: bacteria) | reverse complement strand
ATAGCGTTGCTGGGGCAGTGGGCGTTATTGGAAGCCATCTTTATTTTGAGGTCAAATTGCCCAGTGGGGAAAACGGAGTCATTCGCTTGCCCATTGATCAACCCAATTTCGCTCTCGACGGCACCGAAGAGCTCGTTGCCAAGATGCCGATTTTTTCGCGGATTCTGATGGACGACGACGGCGTCTATTGGGGCGAATGTGTCGACCCCATGAATTGCGTCCAGTGGCGTATCTTTGGCGTGGCGATCAAGACGTAAAGAATCACATCAATGGCTGACCATTACACGAGGTGCGTTTACGCAGGCTGCCGCAAATACCGAGGAGTCAAACGTCGACAAGCGCAACAAATGAATTGGCCGGGTAGGGCGCGCACATCGTCGCCAAAGTTCGTAACGGTTTGCCTAGACGCACTCCGAGGAGGATGTACTAGGGCATTTGGTTGATTCGTACGCGTTGTTGACACGATTCAAAACCCCCTTGTGCCGTGGTCATGGCCACGCCAAGAATGTCTTGACGTTGTTCGACCGACAAACAGAAATGGCTCGAGTGCCAAGTTTTATCCACGAGATCCGTGAGCGTTGGTGCCGGATCGAGGTGCCGCCAAACCCTCACGGTGCCATCCGCTCCCGAGGAAACGAGGAATGACCCGTTTTGGCCCCAATGCAATTGATGAATACGTGCTTTGTGGCCTTCGAGCAACATGGGAATGCCCGAACCATCGGCCTTCCAAATGTAGATGATGTGCTCCGTAGCCGCCGCAACAAGCTTCCCGTCTGGGCTCCACTTCACATGGCGCGGAGGCTCTTGCGTCATTCGCAGAACGAGCGATTCGCCCGTGCCATCCACATTCCAAAGCCGCAATGTGCTGTCGGCTGACGCGGTGACGACGCGTCGACCATCCGGACTGAAATCGCCGTCAACGACCTTGTGTGTATGGCCGCGTAAAACGATGGCTTCGCCCGTCCCATCGAGGTTACGAATACGCGCCGTGTTGTCAGCCGATACCGTCAGCACTTGTTTTCCATCCGGATGCTGAATGAATCCAT
The DNA here is from genome assembly GCA_044221885.1 of Polyangium sp. (in: bacteria). Taxonomy (GTDB): domain Bacteria; phylum Myxococcota_A; class Polyangia; order Polyangiales; family Polyangiaceae; genus Polyangium. The sequence continues at coordinate 1,433 of JBGAOI010001150.1, read as the reverse complement.
CCACGTCATTTGCATGTGCATGCAGCGAAGCGTGTGTTCCTGATTCTAGATTCCAAACGCGCAGAAATGGTTCGTCTTTACTCAACGACAACAAAAATTTGCTATCGCGGGTGAATTCGATTTGGCTTATGCCATTGCCAGATGTTTGGAGTATAACCGGAGATGTTGCTCCATTCGTCCGAAATACCCGCAAAGCGCCGTCTAGATACGAAATCGCTACCAGCGAATCGTCGGGCGAAAACGCAGCGAAATGGGCTCCCGTTCCGCTGCCAGCCCAAATGACGGGTTTTTCCGAGCCGTCGACACGCCACAATCGGGCCGCGCCTTTCTCGTGCGCCGAGACAATGAATCGGTTGCCAGGACTCCACGTGGATTGAATGAATAAATCATTGTCGTGTGACAACACAAGTGGTTCGGCAATGCCGTCGATGTCCCAGATTTCGGCCTTTTTAATGCCAGGCCAGGTGATGAGCATACGTCGGCCATCCGGAGCAAGATCGATATCCGGGAACGTCGTATCGGTGCGACGAAATACGCGTTGCGCATTCTCGGGCTCGGTCGGCCATATCCGCGCACTGCCATCGCCACTCGCAGTAATGAATCGTTTTCCATCTGCGCTGAAACTTGCATATTCAACGCCGAGCGTATGTCCGACGAATTCCGTCATGGTATTGAGAGCGCCGACCTTCCAGATTCGCGCGGTATTGTCCATCGAACATGTAACGACAAACTTCCCATCGGGGCTGAACGTTGCCATTCGAACGTCGCGGGCATGATCAAGCGAAACGGGCTTCCGATCCTCGTGTTCGGAAAACCAAATCCCAGCGGAGCCTTCTTCGGAGGCGGTCACGATTCGTTGCCCATCGGGGCTCCATGCGACGTGATTGATTTTTTGGCTGTGTCCTTTGAATATTTTGGGTTTTTCTGAACCATCCACCCGAAAAATCCGCGCGGTCGCGTCGGCGGAAGCAGTGGCTACGCGTTGTCCATCCGGGCTGAACACCGCATCCGTCAAGGCTTTTGCGTGGCCCTCCAATACAATGGGCGCGGTCGAGCCATCCAGCGTGAAAATACGCGCCGTTCCGTCAAACGAAGCTGTAACGACGCGTGTCCCATCGGGGCTGAACGAAGCTCGCCGCAATCGCTCGGTATGACCACGAAGAACCATGGGTTCGCCCTGACCATTCGCGGAAAACACATAAGCCGAAGGATCCCAGCCAGCCGTGACGACGCGTTGACCATCGGGACTCCACGCCGCCCACGATACGCGAGCCTTGTGCTGCAATACAATGGGTTCTCCGCCTTCGACAGGCCAAATCCGCGCTGTTTGATCCCACGAAGCCGAGAGTATTTGGCGTCCATCTGGACTGTAGGTGGCGCGCCAAACGGCACCTGTATGACCCCGTAAAACTCGTGGCGCCGATCCTGTGACC
>JBGAOI010000114.1:0-15503 GCA_044221885.1 Polyangium sp. (in: bacteria) | reverse complement strand
CCGTGTGGACTTTTTGTCCCGCACCCGTCGTCGTGTACTTGAATAACAAATATCCGTGCGCCTGATCCTTCTCGGTAATCTCCAGGCCCATGTCGACGCGAATCAGCCGCACGGCCGTCCCCCACGTCTGATCAAACGAGTACGGCGATTCGTACGCCGTCGACGCCGCAGCCTCTTGGGAATGCTCACCAAAAAGCACCGGCCCAGCTACACACGACACGCCCAAAACCAGTCCCACGAGCCAAGAACCAACACGTCGACGCATCCTTTGGGCATAGCTCAAATCCATCGACTTGGCCCAACTTTTGGCAACCATGACGTAAACTTATTGAAGTGGATCTTGATGTGCGTAGCGAAGCGACTACAGTGTCGCAGCTTTTTTATTGAGGTATCCGCTTTTCACGGCTTCGTTGGCGGCGTCGTCGAGTTGCGCGGAGGTGGCGCCCAATTCGATGAGGCGCGCACGTATGGCACCAACGGATTCCTTGGAAATGAATCCTTCCTCGTGCAAATCCAGCGCGAGCGGCCATGCGCCACGATGCGCGCGGAGCAGTTTCGGCACGGGCCATTCGCTCACCTTTAATTTGGCATTGGGCGTGCCCGTGAGATTGATGTAAATGGCTTTGACTGGGGAAAACCCACCCAGGGATTGACGAACTTTGGTGGCCAGCGTGAGTAATTCGGAGATTTGGCCCGCATCCACGCCACCTCGAAGCATTTCTTGCCGACCCGACTCACCATCGAGTTCTCCGGCCATGAGGCGGTGGTAAATCGAATACACGACGAAATCGGCTTCGGAATCGTCGCCCATGAGGATTTCCGCTGTTTGTCGAGGCAATTCCAAGCGACCCCGCAAAAGATGCCCGAGCTTGTAGCCGACCTGCTCTTTTAATGCTGGAACGATGCGTTCCGGATCGAGACCCACGACCTGCGTGAAGGCGATTTCCTCGAACGCTTTGAGCAGAATACCATTGTGCACGACGCCGTCGGCTTCCATTTTCGATTCCAGAATGCGCTTGAAAAACCGCGGACTTCCGCTGATGAAAATGAGCGGTCGATCTTCGTTTGTCGACGCACCACTGCGGAGCGCTTGATAAACGGTTTCCATCGCCGGCAATGTTTTGCGCTCGGAACCTTTTTGCGTGAGCAGCTTGAGCATGTCGCGCTTATGCAGAAAATGAGTATCCAAGTACGTGAGATCGATATCGGAACGCACGACCGTGCCGGTGTGGTCATTACCCAGGAGTTGCACCTTGGTTTTTCCAACCGAACCATCTTTCATTCGGATATCAACGACGTAATGACCTGGTTTGACAGCGCCGTCCTTGAGCGGAAAGGCGATGTCAATATACCCTTCGGAATCGTTTTTGGCCGAGCCGAGAGGGAAAATGTCCACTCCTGCCGAGTCGCACAAGAAGGCTTGAAATTCGACGCCCTTGAGTTCTTGTTGCGATGCTTGTTGAAGAGGCGTTGCTTCGCGCGGATCAGGCTTGTTTTGTTCGTGGATCAGCCTGCCGCGAACGGGAATTGCAGTGACCGTACCCAGGGTGGGACTCATATCGGCATAAGTGTACTTGGTCATGGGATCTACCTGCGGTAGGGGTTGAGCGGTAGGCTGAATCGTGGGCGAAATGTTCGCTTGCGCGGGTGGAATCCATTCTGGTTTGGGTGGTTCGCACGCGAGCAAGCACAGCGTTGTAGCAACGAGAGCGGCGAGGCGAAATTCAAGAAGGACGAACCGCATACGTCTGGCAATCCTATCAGGGTCCACAAGCAGAAGGAATAGGATTGTTGGGTTGAGGAGAGTTGTGGTAGGCTCCCGTTTATGAGTGCCGCTGAAGTTCTACCTGTTGAGCCACTGAAAGCGCCGTCTGTCGTTTCTGCGAAGCCAATCACGTTCGACGAGTGGGCCAACACGGATGAGGACGAACCGGGGGAGTTTGTCGACGGGAAAATCGTAGAGGAAGAAATGGCGTCGGTGTTGCACGAGATTGTCGTGAGCTGGATGATTGGTGTCTTGCGAGCGTGGGGACTTGCGCGTGGATACCCGGTTTTCGGCTCCGAACTCAAGCTTCGCGTCGCACGTACGCGCGGGCGCAAGCCTGATGTTTCCATGTTTGCTCGCGGCACACGGTTCCGTGATGCAGCATTTGCGCGCAAGCCGCCGATGCTGATCGTCGAAGTGGTCTCGAAAGCATCTCGCGATGTCAAGCGGGATCGTCTCGAAAAACGACGGGAATACGCAAAGTTTGGCGTGCAACACTATTGGCTGGTCGACCCTGAAGCACGTGTATTTGAATTCTTGACGCTCGGGCCGGATGGCCGGTGGCTCGAAGGAACCGAGAGTGCCTCGGAGGGAAGCGTCGAAGTGGCTGGATTCGATCGATTGATCCTCAATCTTGACGAACTTTGGGCCGAAGCTGACAACATTCTCGAGGAAGGCGCAGACGAGCCCGTCGAACGCGACGAATTCTGACACTAGCGCTCGACCTGCCTTTGGTGCTACATCCCGGGCCGCTCATGCCGCCCAAGGGAAAACCCAAATCCGAGCCGAAATTTCACGCCACGTTTGGCGAAATTGCCGGGGTTGATTCGCTGGAATTGCCGCGTCCCATCGCGTCGTCGCTTCCTGAAGAGGTGTTGCCGTCGTACGAACTTCCGAGCGATCGGACCGTGGTGATGGCCCGCGAAATCGCAGCGAAATCAATCGCCACGGCGGGAACGCAGCATGTCGTTTCCGTCATGGGCTCGGGTGCGGCGCTCGTGTTGCGCGCGGTAGCCAAGTCGACGAAACGCAAAATCATTGCCATTACGGCCGATATCGAATCAGCTCGCGCACTGTTTGCCGATGCGTCTTTTCTTCTCGCAGGCAAAGACGCTGACGAACCCGATGCTGGACAAACGACTCTCGGCGACGTTTTGTTTTTTCCGCCAAACGAAGCAAGTCCGTATGCCGATGTCGCGCCGGATCGTCGAAGCGCTGAAGCTCGCATTGCTGCGTTATTTCATTTGGCCGTGGATTTGCCGTGGCGCGTGTTGGTTTGTCCTATTCAAGCCTTGGCGCGCAAAGTCGTTCCCAAAGACGAAGTGCTGGAACATGCGGAGCTCGTGGTTGCCGAGCAAGAAGTCGATCGCGACGCGTTGGTCAAACGTATTTCCGCGGCGGGTTACGTTCGCAGTCCCATTGTCGAAGATCCCGGCACATTTGCTGTACGCGGTGCATTGATTGATATTTGGCCCCCCAATGCGGGATTTCCGGCGCGAATTGAATTCTATGGCGACCTCGTCATGGGCATCAAATCGTTCGACCCGGAGACGCAAAAAACGCTGGCCGAGATCAAAGAAGTATGGCTTCCCCAAGCGCGGGAAGCCGTTTTGTCACCGACAAACCTCGAACGGGCAAAGGATCGCGTGCGTCACGCGTGCGACGCGATTGATTTGCCTTCGACCAAAGCCCGGGCGCTCCTCGAGGATGTATTGACGGGACGCTCGTTTTTCGGAGCGGAAGGATTTTTACCGGCGTATGTCGATCCCGCGCCACTCGATACGTATTTGTCGAGCGATGTCATCGCCGTGCTCGAAGATCCCGCGGCGATTACGAAAGCATTGCGAGAAGAGCTCGAGCGCGCGCAAGAAGACTTTGCCCATGCCACACGCGAAGTCCGATTTCCCGTCGCGGCATTTTATGATGACGAAGCTGAAACGACGAAATGGTTGTCCAGCAAAACCGTGTTGGCTCTGCACCGGACTGGCATTGCTGGACAAACGGGTGAACCGGATTCACTCGAACGATTCGAGGTAGCGCCTGAAGATGCGCCGTCTTTAGCAACACGTGATCAATCCGATTTGGAACGAGCGATCAAATCTGCGCGGGCTTCACGCGGTAAAACCGCGGCGCTCGATCCACTCGTCCGACGTATTTCGGCTTGGCAAGAACAGGGATTTCGCATTGTGATTGCTGCGCGCGCCGAAACGCAAGTCGAGCGTCTCGTGACGTTGCTGAGGCATCGTGAACTTTCCGTGCGAGCACGACTCGGAACGTTTGACCCTGCCATTCTGGACGAACCCGAAGCTGCATCGACGGCGTTTGTCGTGCGCGGCGCATTGGCGCGTGGCGTCGTGGCCATCGCCGAGCGCTTGATTCTGGTTACGGAAGAAGAGGTTTTCGGTGCGCGCGCGCATCGTCGAGCTGCTCGGGCGGAAAAAAGCGCGACGACATCGGCGAAGCCATTTCTCGAAGACTTGCGTAATTTGTCGGTGGGCGATTACGTGGTTCATGAAAATCACGGCATTGGCAAATACTTGGGTCTCGTGCACAAGCAGGTGGGAACGAGCGTCGTCGACCTGATTACGGTGGAATACGCTGGAGGAGACAAACTTTATTTGCCGGTGTATCGGCTGAATCAGATTCAGAAGTTTTCCGGCAGCGAAGCGATGCCCAAGATCGACAAACTTGGGGGACAAACGTTTGCGAAAACGCGGGCCAAAGTCGAAAAAAGCGTGCGCAAAATGGCCGACGAGCTTTTGCGTCTTTATGCGGAACGACGTGCCGCCGTTGGGGAAAGCACGCCGCCCACCGATGATGAGTACGCATCATTCGAGGCCTCGTTTGCGTTCGAAGAGACGCCCGATCAATCGCGAGCAATCATGGAGGTATCGACGGACCTCGAGAGTGCGCGTCCGATGGACCGGCTCGTTTGCGGAGATGTCGGGTTTGGCAAGACAGAAGTTGCTTTGCGGGCTGCATTTCGAGTGGCCATGTCGGGTCGACAAGTGGCGGTGTTGTGCCCGACGACAGTTTTGGCGCAACAGCATTACCTGAATTTCAAAGCGCGCATGAGTCCCCACGCGCTGGAAGTGCGCGCTATGTCGCGTTTCCAAACGAATGCGGAACAGGACGATTGCATGCGTGGACTGCGGGCAGGAAATGTGGATGTCGTCGTGGGAACGCACCGGCTTCTATCGAAGGACGTTCATTTCAAGAAATTGGGGCTGCTCGTCGTCGACGAAGAACAAAGGTTTGGCGTAACGCACAAAGAGCGCATCAAAGCGCTCAAGACCAACGTGGATGTATTGACGTTATCGGCGACGCCGATTCCGCGAACGCTGCAGATGGCCGTGTCTGGATTGCGTGATATGTCAATCATCAATACGCCGCCGGTGGATCGGCGCGCGATTCGGACGATTGTTACTCGGCATGATGAAACGGTCGTGCGGGAAGCCATTGAGCGGGAAATTGGTCGAGGCGGGCAGGTGTTTTTTGTGTACAATCGCGTGGAAGGGCTTTATGAACGAGCGGCGCGATTACAGGAAATCGTGCCGAGTGCGCGAATTGCGGTGGCGCATGGCCAAATGAGCGAAAGTGCACTCGAACAAGCGATGATTGACTTTGTTTCGGGCAAATACGACATATTGTGTTCGACGGCAATCATCGAAAGTGGGCTGGACATTCCACGGGCCAATACCATGATCGTAGATCGTGCCGATATGTTTGGTTTGTCGCAGCTATACCAATTACGCGGCCGGGTCGGACGCTCGAAAGAACGAGCATATTGTTACTTGGTGGTGCCGCCGGCCAATGTTATGACGGACGAGGCGCGGGCACGAATTGAAGCGCTCGAACGTTATACGGAATTGGGGTCTGGTTTTCAGATTGCGTCGTTGGATCTGGAATTGCGCGGATCGGGCGATATTTTAGGAGGCGAACAAAGCGGAAACGTGGCGCTCGTGGGTTTTGAGCTATTTTGCCATATGCTCGATGAAGCGGTGCACGAATTGCGTGGTGAAGTCGTCGAGCATGATGTTGATCCTGAATTGGCTTTCGATGCGGATGCGCTTTTGCCGGAAAACTACATCTCGGACGTAGGTGTGCGTTTGTCATTGTATAAACGATTGGCGAGTGCTTACAGTCCGGACGAAGTGACCGATTTGGCCAATGAAATGGAGGATCGCTTTGGTCCGCCCCCGATCGAGGCCCGAAGATTGGTGCATTTGATGAGCCTCAAGACGGAATTGCGCAAGTTGCGGGTGCTGGCGTGCGAAGCGACACACAAGAGCGTCACGTTGCATTTGGCTGACGATACGCCGCTTGACTCCGCGAAAGTCATGAAAATCGTGCAACAAAAAGGTTCGTCATACAAGTTGTCGCCGGACATGCGTTTGTCGCGACGGTCGAAAGATACCGAACCCTTTGTCAGTGGACTCGAAGCGACAGACAAACTCTTGGCGGAATTGGCGCCTTGTATGAAAGATAGTCGATAGAATTCGACGAATGGGTTGGGCGTTGCGTTTTGTACTTTTGTGGTGGCGAGGGTTGACGTTGCGTTCATTCGTTGGCACCGTAGCGGTACGTTATGACCACGGACTCGAATGGTGCTAAAATCCTTGTCGTTGAGGACAATGAGCAGAACCGCGAACTTGCGCTCGCCACGCTCGAGTCTGAAGGTTATGACGTAATTGTGGCGATCAATGGTGACGAGGCGCTCCGCAGTTGTGGAATTGCGCTGCCTGATTGCATCTTGCTCGATGTGCGCATGCCGGGGATGGATGGTTTTGCCGTATGCGAGCGTATTCGCGCGCTGCCTGGGGGCGCCGACGTGCCGATCATTTTTCTCACCGCATTGCGTGATCTTGCCACATTTGACCGGGCGATTGTCGCTGGGGCTGATGATTTTCTCACCAAACCTGTTCGTCCTACCGAACTCATCATGCGTGTGCAAGCGGCGCTTCGCATGCGTCGCATGGGGACGGAACTTCGCGAACATTATGAGTTGATACGACGTCAGCGTGATGACGTCATGCGTTTGCAGCTTCAAAAAGAAATGCTCATGTCGTTCGTGATTCACGATCTCAAAAATCCTGTTGCCGCGATGGACTTGTTGGCTCAGGTGCTGATTCGAAATCGGAAGCTTCCGGTGGATGCGCGCGAAACGGCGCAGCAGATTCGCGAGTCCGCGTCGCATCTCATGCGCCTCATTCACAATTTGCTTGACCTCAGCAAGGGTGAAGAGGGCAAACTCGTGCCCAAGCGTAACTCTGTCGACCTGCGTGAGCTCTACGATGAGGTTCGTGAAAGGTTTGCAGCGCACGCAGCGATATCACATGTCAAGCTTAAAATCGTTGTCAATACGTTTGATCTCATCGCCGATCGCGACCTCTTGCAACGGGTGATTGAGAACCTGACGGAAAATGCTTTGCATCATTCGCCGCGGGGGGGCACGGTGCAGCTTTGCGCGGATCGTCGGGATGGCGCGGTAGAACTGCGGGTGATGGATCAGGGGCCTGGAATTCCGGCTGAAATGCGAGAGAAAATTTTCGAGCGTTTCGTTCGACTCGACGCCTCGTCCGAAGCGAGCCGTTCGGGACGAGGGTTGGGATTGGCCTTTTGCAAACTCGCGGTCGAAGCTCACGGCGGTAGAATTTGCATTGAAGACGAGACGCCTGGTACGATAATGCGTATTATTTTTCCAGATGGTGCCTCAGATGAAGCAACAAAAGAGATCGGAAGCGTGGTTTTGGCGACTGGTTGAAACCGCCCCGGATGCCATTGTCGTCATTGACGAACATGGAAGCATTGAATTCGCCAACGCGCAGGCAGAAGTTCTCTTCGGTTACACGCGTTCTGAACTCGACGGACAACCCATCGAAATGCTCATTCCGGAGCGTTTTCGCGGAAAACACGTTGGTCATCGGCAAGAATTCGTGCAGGCGCCGAAACTTCGTCCGATGGGTTCTGGTTTGGCCCTGACGGGACGTCACAAAGATGGTTCGGAAGTCGAAATTGAAGTCAGTTTGAGTCCCATTACGACAGAAAGTGGAATTGTCGTGTCGGCAGCGATTCGCGATATTCGTGAACGCCGTAAGGTGGAAGCAAAAGCCAAACTGGCTTCCGATCGTTTATTCAGCGCGGTGGAAAGCATTCAAGACGCGTTTGCCTTGTTTGATAGTGGGGACCGTCTGGTACTCTGCAATAGTGTTTTTCGACAAACGTTTGCCCAAGCTCATGGTTGCTTCCATGGGACAACGTTTGAGGACCATCTCGATGCTGCTTTGGCCCACAATGTTTTCGATTTGGGAACCGAATCTGCTGCTGAATTTCGAGCCCGGCGACTAGCTTATCGACGCGATCCCAAAGGCGCTTTTGAGGCCCGAACCTCGGATCGTCGTCACTGGCGTATTACGGATCGACGTACGGCCGAAGGTGGGACTGTCTCGACCATTTGGGATCTGACGGACGATATGCAACGCGAAGAAGAATTGCGTCAAGCTCGAGAAGTCGCTGAAGCTGCGAGCGCTGCCAAAAGCGAATTTCTTTCGTCGATGAGTCACGAACTTCGAACGCCTTTGAATGCCATTCTCGGTTTTAGTCAGCTCTTGCAGCGGGACCGAAAGGCGCCCTTGAATCAACGGCAACAAGGCATGGTGGAGCAAGTGCTGAAAGCGGGTGACCACTTGCTTCGGCTCATCGACGACGTGTTGGATTTGGCACGAATTGAAACGGGCAATGTTCCATTGTCGATGGAGCCGGTCGCAGTGATGGCGGTTCTGAATGAAGTCAAGGCCGTATTGGCACCGATGGCGGCGCGAGCGGGGATTGAATTCGAGATTGCTCCGCTGCCCAATGATTTCCCAATGGTGAATGCGGATCGAACTCGATTCGCTCAGGTCTTGATGAATTTCGGATCGAATGCGATCAAATACGGTCGGCCGGGCGGTAAGGCTACATTCGAGGCGCGCGTTTATGGCAATTATGTACGCATTTCTGTGATTGACAACGGCTTGGGTATACCCGCGGACAAACAGGTCAAGATCTTTCAGCCTTTTCAGCGTGCGGGGCAAGAGGCCGGCCCTATTGAAGGTACGGGCATTGGCCTGACCATTACCAAGCGATTGACTGAAATGATGGGGGGGCGGGTTGGATTTCGCAGTACACCCGGCGAAGGCTCGGAATTTTGGCTCGAATTACCCATTCCAGAACAACGTGCCATCGCCGTTCGCGAAGAATCGCGACAGGGTCCCACGCCTGATTCTCCGCTTTGTGATGTCGAAGGACCACGTCATGTCGTGTTGTATGTTGAAGACAATCCTTCGAACATTGCCTTTATGCGAGCGCTCGTCGCCGATTTTGACCGCGTTGAGCTCGTGACCGCACACACCGCTGAAATCGGCATCGAAATGGCCCGCGATCTACGGCCCAAAATCGTTCTCATGGATATCAACTTGCCCGGAATGAGTGGATTCGATGCGTTGCGCCACCTTCGTGACTGGCCAGAAACCGCACATATTCCGATCATTGCCTTGAGCGCCGCGGCGATGGACCGCGACAAACGTCGCGCCGAAGAAGCCGGCTTTTATCGATACCTCACGAAACCCGTACGTGTAGACGAACTCACCCGAGTCCTGGAATCTTTGCTTGGCCCCGATGTTGTGAATTCCCAATGAATTAGAGTATTTCCGTTTCGACGTATCGCGTACGGCCATTTTCCCTGCCACACTACCCGATACTGCACAGGGCACGATTCCTGCTCCCAAAACCGACGAGCCACACAAATAAAGCCCATCAATCGCGCCTCGTGCACCGTAACGAAATGGTGTCATTTGATCCGGCGTTTGTTCCGGACCATAAATGGCACCTCGAGGCGCGGCGGCGTAGGTCACGTTTGTCTGGGGCGTACCGAGGTCCAGCGTCGTGACGTGATCCCGCAGTCCGGGAACGTACTTTTCGATGGCTTTCAAATAGCGCGTTTCGTGCTCTTGTTTCATTTGCTTGTAATCGTCGCCGCGCTTCTGCGTTTTGGTGCCAGCCCATCGTGCAAAGGGTTCGTAGGGGACGAGCGTGACGAATTCGAGCGTATGGTGTCCGGGAGGTGCTTTTACGCCGGAAATTGGATCCTTTAATGAGGGCGACGAAAGGAAGAAGAAGTCGTTCGGTGGCATTTGCCCTTGGAAAAGCGGTGCATATGCCTCGTCGATGTCGACGCTGGGGTAATTCCAAATGTTTGCGTCGGTCATTTCGGTTTTGGTCAAGTCGAGGTCTGTGCCGACAAACAAACACATCGACGCGACCGAATGGCGCGTGTTTTGCGTCTTTTTACGGAGGTTCGACGACAAGTTTGCCGTGCCAATCAATTCGCGGTAAGTCACCACTGCATCGGCATTGGAAATGACCATCGGCGCGAAATACTCGTCTCCGTTCTTCAAGCGTACCCCGGAAACGCCGCTGCCGCTGAGCAAAATTCTCGAAACGGGCGAATTGCGTAATGCCGTCCCGCCTTTCTTTTCGATTCCTTTGACAAACGCGTCGCGCAGTACTTTTGATCCGCCAATGGGAAAATATGCGCCTTGCAAGTAATGGTCGAGCAATCCCAGGCTCACCAATGCGGATACCTTGCCCGGAGGAAGTCCCAAATCGCCACCTTGTGCAGCCAATACGCTTTTCAACAGTGGATCCGAAATGATTGAATCCAGCATTTCGCCAAACGTTGCCCGTAAGTAACGCAGCAAAAAGGGCATATGCTTGGACGCTGCAAGCGCGGACCGAAATCCGCGAATGGAATTGATGGCTGGCAATGCTTCGTGAAGTCGTCGCAACAAATCGAAAAACTTGACGAGGCCCTGTCGTTCATGCGGAAAATCCGCGAGCAATCGTTCGTGATAACGTTCTGCACCTTTGGGCATGTGCACTTCGTAACCAGGAAAAACCAATCGATCGAATCCGTCCGGATTGAGTTCTCGGAACTTCACTTCATCGCTCAGTCCCAAGGTTTCTAAAATTCGCGTGAATGCGCCATTGGGCCCGCATTCTCCGATGTAATGCAGTCCCGGATCGAAACTGTATGCACGGCGCTGGAATGGATTCAGATAGCCGCCAAATTGTTTTCCGGCTTCGAGCAGCAGCACCCGCCGCCCACGTGTCGCCACGGTCAATGCTGCCGTCAGGCCGCCAATTCCGCTTCCAATGACAATGACGTCGAACTTTTTTTCTGCTGCGCTCGTTGTAGCCACAGCTTACTCCACATCATTCCTTGGCCCTTGGGTCAAGACTTTTTCGTTTCTCCTCTTTATGTCCGGTGGACACAGGATGATTCCTCGGCGACAATGGTATCAATAGGCTGCTCGGCACGAGTTTGCCAACTGGCGGGTGAGACGATGAAATCTTCGGCGCGTATTGGAGTGGGTCTTCTTTCTTTTGGTTCTTTTATGTTCGCGACGGCGGAGCACGCGCATGCGACGGGCATGCAGGGGCACGTCTACATGGCGCAATGCGCTGCCGAACAAGTGCAGGACCCGCGGCTGCGGGCGATTTTCGACGCGCAACCAACGCATCTCGCCAATGGCGGCTTTTTTCCTGATTCCGGGTACACCGCCAAAGATCATGATCAAGGCGAAATTCCGCATTGGGAAGGGTACGTCCAGGCGTACATCGAATCCATCCGCGAAACCTACGGACCCCAATACGATTCACCCGAAGCGCAGCAGCATATCGCTTTTTTGATGGGTATGGCCGCCCATGGCATTACGGATTCAACGTACGATGCCATCTTCGGCGATCGAGCGGCCCAAGTCGAGCCTACAAACATCGATAGCTTGGATATGGCGAACGAGATTTTTCTCGTCCACGATTTACCTCGATACTACATTCCAGAAATCGTCATTGATACGAACACGCATTCGGATGTGTTCACGAAGCGTCTGCTGCATCCTGTCACGCCTGAAGCCATTGCAGATGCCATGTCGACGGGCAGATCAGGCATCGCCGTCGTGGCGAATTTGCTTTATGTCGGCGCTGATGAATGGGGCGGCAAATACCCCTGGGCCCGAAAACATCTTTTGGATCCGCGCGTGCCCGGGGCCTATCCGTTTGGTGCCCGCGTCGTTACCGGCTATTACCGGGAACTCCTCCGACGCCTCGACAATAAGCCGTCCGCTGATCAAATCGTCATTGGTACGTATCCCGATACAGCATACCCGCTCGCAACGCTCGATTCGACACGTCCAGATGGCAAAATTCATTTCTTTTTTGGTGAAGGGCTCGATCGAACGTCCGTTGACGACACGTCGATTGAAGTCCACGATGACGCGGGGAACATCGTTCCGTCGAAATGGAACTTCTTCCGGGGCGATAAATGGCCGAATGTCATTCAAGTCGCGATTCAGGAGCCTTGGAAACCCGGGGCCAAGTATTCGGTCGTCTTGAATCCGACCATTCGCTCGTTGCAAGGCGTTTCTCCAACGAAACCATTTTCGATTTCAATCACCACCTGTAATCCGGCGATGGCTGGAGGTGATTGTTCGGAAATAACAGGTCCAGCACCAGCGTCGGCATGTCCGAAACTCGATGCGCAATATGCCATGCGTCCTGCGCCTCCTGGAGACGAGGAACCGCCTGCTGTGAATCCACCCAAGACCACGACGGACACGGCGAGTTGTTCTGCGGCTCCGATGGCTCATGTTGGAAGTGCTGGGGCGTTCGTTGCGCTTCTGATTGCGGGGGCGTTGGGGCTTCGTCGGCGTCGTTGATCAGCGTTTCGCACGAGGTTTTCGTGGAAGGTGAATCGAACCTTCCATGACGCCGCGCATCCAGGTAGAGTCCCGCCGCCATGGCCGACAACGTTGAGAACAAGGACGATGCCAAAGAGACGGGTGCTGCGGACGCTGCACCGGTGAAGAAGGACAAGGCGAAGACAGCTTCGCCCGCGAAAGCGAAGACTGGCGCCAAGAAAGCTGCTGGTAGCGAAGAAGCGCAACCAAAGAAGAAGTCTGCGGCTCGACGTGCTCCTCCACCCACCACGGCTTCCCTCGGCAAAAGCATCACACTGTTTGTCGTGGTCGTTGGCGTTCTCGCCATAGGCTTTGCGCTTCTCGGCCAAGAACGCGGCGGTAATGCGGCCAAAGGACCTTCCTGGAAGACCGGACAAACCGTCGACATCGAAGTCACGCTCGTTGCAAGTGACAAACGCGAGTTGAGTTGCGCTTCGTCCGAAGAAGTTGTCGGACGCCACTGCGCATTCGAAGCGCCCAACAAGCCCTGGTCGAAGGATCCGGCGCAAGATGACAAGAAGACGTTCCGCCCCTACACGAGCACCGACAACGTCCAGTTTGTCGCGGCCGGTTTGTGGAGCGAGCCAGCGTTGTCCGGAAATTTGCCGGCGTCACGCTTCACCGTGAAGTGTAAGTACGCGGTCGAGGGCAAACTCAACGCGCCCACGTTCCACTGGGAGAGCGGTTGGGAAGGACAACCTCGCGGCGAGATGTTTGCGGGTCTCTTGACCGGTTGCACCGTCACGCCGTGACGTGAACCAACATGGGTGAACGAGCGCCGAGTCTTCCAAGGCTCGGCGCTTTGCTTTTGTAGTGTCAACCGGGCATCGGTTCCAGCGCGCCAAACCCATGCGCACGCACCCAATTCACATGCACGCCGCGACAGGTCGCATTCTCCCGACAATCCTTGCAACGTAACGCCTTCGTATAAAACCCGTCCGCCACGTACCGCTTGGTGAATGCCGTCATGTCCACCCGAGCGTCTGGGCCGAGCATCGCTGCATCCAGAAGCTTTGCAGTGGGCCGAACCGATCGGCCGACGATGCACGCGGGCACGTTTTCCACCGGCACCGCAGGCGCATACGTCCGGAAAAACGATTTCGTCTCCACGTCATTTGTCTGCGCGTCCGAGACCAAATCGTAGTTTTTCTGGACCAGAACCAATCGCGAGGACGGTTCATTCATCTCCCGAATCGCCGCCTCCGTTGCCTTCGTCAAAAACACCCGCACCTCGAACGATGCCGCTGTATCCAAGAGACGCCGCGTTTCCTCAGGATCGCCCGTGTAACACGCGACGAGCTTGCGTCCCCATGCGTTTCCGTCCGCGTCGAGCAGCTCGGACAAACCAGCGTACGAGTCGAGCTCCAGTTCGAGCGCTCCTTGCGGAATTTTCGTCGCGGTCACAGCCGCATCCGCCACGTTTGGCGCGACAATTCGCACCGCGGACGCCTCGGGCAGCTTGCCGCTGAGCGGTACATCCTCGACAAACCGAATCACATCGACATGTTCGGCACGACGAACATCGAGGACTTCATCGAGCGTGTCGCAAAGGCTTTGCAGGTAGCAGTATTTGCAGCGTTCGGGTTCGCGACACGATAGTTTCTGCCCCAACGAAAGGTACCGATCGAACTCTTCGCGGCGTCCACGAACTTCGTCGTTCAGCTTGTAAGGATCCTGGATCAGATCCTCGAATCCTTCGGCATACGGGGGCGGAAACCGATTGAGCCAAATGTGGACGTCGGGCCTTCGGGCGTAAGCAAAGGTCTTTTGCAGGTGCTCGAGGTTTCCATCGAGGTCGTAGAACAGGTGATGTCGGGCATCGCTCCAGGCGTTTCCGAACGGGATCACGTGCAAGAGATCGAATTCTTTCACGCCCCAACCGATGAACGTTTCGAGCATCTCGGGCAGATGCTTCACATTCTGCTTGTTGATGACGATGTCGATGTTGACGATGAATTTTCCTGAATCCACGGCGGCTCGAAGCCCGGCGACTTCTTCGACAAACGCCCCGGGTGTGCCGACCAGTGCATCGTGGAGTTTGGCCGTGTGTCCGTGGAGGGAAAACGTGATCTCGTGCAGGCCGTTTTCTGCGGCTTTGTTCAGGAAGTCTGGGTAGCGAAACATGCGCCCGTTTGTCACGGTCTGAATTTTCGGATATCCCGCGAGTTTCCCGAGTTTCACGAAGTCGAGAAAGTTCGGGTGCATGGTCGGTTCGCCGCCAGAAAGAATCAGCCGATTCAAGCCACGCTTGCGGCCTTCGACGATCTGCACCTTGATGTCTTGCGTTGCGCGCATCGTTCCGTCGTGCGCGTTCGAATCGAGGCAAAACGTGCAGTGGTTGTTGCAGTCGTAGGACAAACGCACCCAATTGCGTTTTTCATGCGCTGCCGCTTCATGTTGAAGCGTTCGCGTTTCTCCCAAGAGCGCTTCGTTCTGGAAGTCGGCGAAGTTTGTCTCGGCCGGTGGAGCGATGGGGAGCCTTCGAGGAGCGGCAGTAGCAGTCACGGGGACACCTGTTCCAAACGTTCGTAACGCAACACCCATTGGTTGCTGGTCAAAGGATTTACATCGTGACGAAGGACAACCTTCACGGGTTTTCCCACGAGTCTTTGCGAGCATCGTTCGGCGTCGTCGTTCCGGTAGTGCTCGAGGCGGTTTGTCGAGGACGATTCAGCTCGTGCGGCATGTTGGCGACTGCGTACGAGGCCAAACGCGACGTTGTCCACGAGCAGAAGTGTGCCTCCTGGGCGCAAGCGGCCGAGGGCACTGTCGAATACGCGCGAAGGATCGCGGAAATGATTCACGCTGCGCAAGGCGAGGACGTGATCGAAAAGGCCCAGATCGTGCGGCAAGTCTTCGGCATCTGCTGCGACAAACTTCACGAACGGGTACCGCGAAGCAAGCACGGACAAACTCGTTGGATCCGGATCGACGCCAACGTAGTCGATGGAACCTGAGGCGGC
>JBGAOI010001149.1:0-2484 GCA_044221885.1 Polyangium sp. (in: bacteria) | reverse complement strand
CGAGCAACGAGTGGCCACCGAGTTGGAAGAAGGAGTCATTCAGGCCAATGACATCAACACCTAGAAGTTGCTTGAAATGTTGGGCTATTGTGTGTTCGAACGCATCGCGAGGCTCGATTGGGTTGTCGGCATGACCGTAATGCTCGGTTCTGGCGGGCGGCAATCGCGCTCGATCGAGTTTGCCTGTTGCTGTGAGTGGAAAGGAAGTGACTGCGACAAACGCTGCTGGTAGCATTGCTTCGAGCAACTTCGAGGACAGAAAGTTGCGCAATTCGGCAGTGGAAGGTACGGAATCGTTTTCGGCCACGAAGTATGCTATCAATCGGTTTTCGGCATGCTCGGGACGTTGAACCACAACGACGGCGCTTCGAACTGCAGGATGTTTTTCTAACGTTCGGGCAATTTCGTCGAGTTCAATCCGTATGCCCCGGACTTTTACTTGAAAATCCAGGCGGCCGAGATGTTCGAGCGAGTGATTGCGAAGTTTCCGTGCGCGATCGCCGGTGCGATACATTCGCGCGCCGGGGACATCAGAAAAAGGATCAGGAAGAAATCGCTCCGCTGTCAATGCGGGGTGTCCAACATATCCTTGCGCAACCCCCGAACCGCCAATAAAGATTTCGCCTGGGGCGCCAAATGGTGCCACTTGGCCCGACGGCTCCAACACATAAACGTAAACTCCACTGATGGGTTGGCCAATGGTTACGCAATGACCAATTGCAGGGACCAGCAGCTCGGCTGCGGTCGATATCGCCGTCGCTTCCGTGACACCGAACGTATTCCACAAGCGAGTATGCGTGGGCACCACATCGAGCCATTGGGCGAGGCGATCGGGGCGTGCTGCTTCGCCGCCAATGATGAACGTGCGAAGCGACGTTGGCCAGGGCATTGGATAATGTGCCAATTCCGCCACGAGCTCGTGCCAAAAAGCAGTGGGAACGTCGACAAGCGTAATGTTGTAATCATTGCACGAGCGCAGGAACACCTGTGGCTCGAGCATTTCTTCGTCGCGGAGAACCAGGCACGCTCCGGCGATCAGACAAGGAAAAACCTCTTCGACGAAGGTATCCCAAGCAATGGAGGTGAATTGCAGAATTCGATCTTCGCCTGTCAGCGAAAATTGATGGACCAGCGTATGTGCTAGATTCGCGAGGGCACGGTGTGTTACGACAACACCTTTGGGCCGTCCTGTCGAACCGGAAGTGGAAATCACGTATGCGGGCAGCTCGCCAATCATTTGCGGTAGCTGAACATCAGGGGCGTTGGTACCCAAATCGTTTGGCGGATAAAACACTCGCTCGACGTTTACACTTCCAAGATGCTTTGCTCCATCGTCGTCAACCACATGATGAGATACATGATTGTCGGCGAGGATCTGTTCCCGTCGTGAGATTGGGAGATCCAACGGACATGGGACATAGGCGGCACCAGCTTTCAGAATTGCGAGTACAGCCACGATAAGATGTGGCGATCGCCTAATACTGATGGCTACACGCGAACCCGGCGTGACACCTCGCTGTATCAAAGTCTGCGTCAGTCGCGTGGCTTCATGGTCGAGTTTACCGTATGTCCAACGCTCGGCTCCATGCAAAATCGCAGTTAGGTCAGGATTGCGTCGGGCACAATCAGCGAATGCGTCGGGAACGAGTAGATGTTGATTTCCCGGCGCAATGGGTTTGTCTCGAAAGTATAGTTCATTGCGTTCCGCCGGCAGAAGAATTGAGATATCGTCCACTCGATCGGCTGGATTTTTCGCGACGTTTTCGAGAAAAAGCTCGTATCGCGAGAGAAGCGCAACCATTGTTGCGTTCTCGAACAGATCCGTGGCATATTCAAGTGAACCTGAAATGCCATCAGGCGATTCTGTCAATGTCATGGTGATATCGAAGTTCGCGGTGTGACGTTCTAACGCCAGTGCTTCGAGTGTGACGTCGGGTATCGTCGGCGTCTGGAAAGGTGCATTTTGCAAGATGAACATGACCTGAAACAGAGCTTGCCTCGATAAATCCCGGTTTGTCTGAAGTTCTTCGACGAGTTTTTCGAAGGGTATGTCTTGATGCGCGTATGCGCCAAGGGTGGTGTTTTTGACCTGTTGCAGAAATTCGGTGACGGTCAGGTTGCGATTGAAGTCCGCACGCAGAACGAGAGTATTAACGAAAAAACCAATGAGAGGCTCGAGCTCTTTTCGATTTCGTCCAGCAATGGGAGAGCCTACGGCAATGGCGTCTTGTCCGGTCAACCGGTGGAGCAGAGCCTGGAAAGCTCCGAGAACGACCATAAAGAGGGTCACATTTTCCCGATGGGCGAGGGACTTTAATCGTTGCGTAAGCTCGTTCGAAATCGCGAAATTTATCGAAGTGCCGCGATAAGAAGGCTTGTTGGGTCGCGGAAAGTCAGTGGGCAGGTCGAGATAAGTAATGTCTTGGAGCTTTTGTCTCCAATAATCCAGTTGCCGCTGGAGTTCGTCCCCTTGTAACCATTGCC
>JBGAOI010001148.1:0-2483 GCA_044221885.1 Polyangium sp. (in: bacteria) | reverse complement strand
GAATGACCACTTCGTATTCGCCGACGGAAAACTTGGCTTCCACGGTGACGCCGAGATCATCGGCCATTTCATCTTTCGCCATCTCGCGCCGGACGGAGCCTTTTTTCTTCATCGAGCCCCAGGAATCATCCATATCGTCGAGGGGCGCACAAGGATCCTGTTCCCAATATTCGACCAAACGCGGCGAGGCGAGTTTATCGACCTTGTCGAATATTTCCATGGGTAACGTTTTGACGTTTTCTTTTTGCAACACCACGGGCACGGGGATGACCATCGCGAAGTTCCCAGGCGGCCCTTGGTAGTTGTTTTGCATCGAAAGGACGGTACGGGTCCCTTCGCGCATCATGACAACCATGGTGGCGTTGTTGAAAAGTTTTTCATCGGCTCCCGCGACGTAAAAGCCGCAGAAGGCGTCCGCGACGGGGGCAGCGGCAAATGCCGCAGTTCCAAGGGCGAGGGCAAAGGCGAGGGCTTGGTTGCGCATGGGTCCGTGTGCGCACGGTAGACGGTTTGTCGCGGGAAAGCAAGCGCGGAGTGGCGCATCGTTTGCGAATCTCGTCGGTTTGCGACGCTCCATGCGCGGGGTTGATTTCCTTACGCCCTCAATTGCGGCGACCCACGTACAACATTCTTCAATCCTCGCGCGGTCGGAACCATGCATGAATCGCGCAGCACGCGCAGCACAATGCGCTCATCGCGCATAATCGCGCACGAACCATTTTCATCATTGTTTGGGTTCGGTCGTCGGTCATAAGTTCGTCGGCAGGTACTTTCGGCACTTTCCACATGGACGGTTTTACATGAACGAACCCGTGGCTCTTGGTGAGGTTCTTCTTGGCAAATATCGGGTCGAGCGATTGCTTGGCCAAGGAGGCATGGGAGTCATCGTTGCGGTTCGTCACGTCGATCTGGGGCAACTTCACGCGATGAAGCTTCTTTTGCCCACGGCGCTGGAAAACCAAGAGGCGCATGAACGGTTCTTGCGCGAAGCACGCGCCGTTGCGCGTTTGACGAGTGATCATGTCGTGCGTGTTCAAGACGTCGGCTACATGGACAACGGCGTGCCGTACATGCTCATGGAGTACCTCGAGGGGTGCGACCTGAAAGCGCTCATTTTGAAGCAAGGCCGCCTATCGGTGGTTGAGGCCGTAGGGTACGTCCTGCAGGTTTGTGAAGCAATGACCGAAGCGCATGCTGCGGGGATTGTGCATCGGGATTTGAAACCGGCGAATCTTTTTTTGGTTCGGCGGCGCTTTAGTCGTCCCTGTGTCAAAGTGCTCGATTTTGGTATTTCAAAACAAACGGGCGCTCAAGATCTGAACTTGACGGACGAACACGCGACATTGGGCTCACCTCTGTACATGGCGCCGGAGCAAATGGGGTCCTCGAAGACAGTGGACGGGCGGACGGATATTTGGGCACTTGGCGTCGTCTTGTATGAATTGTTGACGGGAACGTCACCGTTCGAGGGCAATTCGATGGTCAATGTCATATCACGTGTATTGCAGGAAGAACCCACACGGCTGCGCGATCTGCAAGCGGATATTCCGATGGACCTTGAACAGATCATCGACAAGTGTTTGCGCAAGCGTGCCGCGGAACGCTTCCAGACGATGCAGGAGCTTCAAGCTGCGCTCGCCAAGTTTGGCCTGCCAGATCTACCCGTACCCGACGTGCCGACGTCCATGACGAACCCGGCAGCGGTAGGGAAAGCCAGCCCGAAGATAGGAGATGCGACGCAATTTGCCTACGGAAAAGCGGACAGAGCGACCCCGACGAAAAGACGGTCGGAAAAGGGTTTGGCTTTGACACTGACTGCTCTGGGAGTGAGCATTTGTCTTGGGGGAATCATGCAAGTCGTTGCGTCGTGGCTGGAGTCGGGCTCGACGAACGCAAGCGTACCCCTATCAAATTCGGCAATGGCAATCGCCGAACCGGATGGGTCGGTTCACTCGATGGAAGACGTGAAATCGAAAACGCTCACAATTCCGCAACCGCTGCCGTGCCCGAGTTGCGTCATTGTCGAACCGGCACCAAGCGCGATCAAACCCAGCCCCGTGCCCTCCGCCACCGTTACCAAAAAAACACCAACCACGATCAAGAGACATCACAGCGTGCGATAGGAATTCCAGGAGCGATAACCATGAGGGTGCAGACGATTCGTTTCATGAATAGGGTGTGGAATTTTTTTATGATTGCGGCGTTTTTGCTGGCTCCGGGCGTCGCGCGTGCACAAGCAATGGACGCTCAAACCGAAGCCGAATCGCTGCTCGACGAAGCGGTAACGCTCATGGCGGCAAAGCAGTTCGCACGGGCATGTCCGAAACTCGAAAAAGTCACCCAACTGGTTCCCGACGGAATTGGCGCGAAAATCGCATTGGCCGAATGTTATTCGGGGTTGGGACGGCTGGCGAGCGCTTCGCGGCAATATACCCTCGCAGAAGTTCTGGCGACTCGAGCACGTGACCCGCGCGTCTATGGGC
>JBGAOI010001147.1:0-2487 GCA_044221885.1 Polyangium sp. (in: bacteria) | reverse complement strand
CTTCCCCCCAAAGTTCCGTATATGAAACTCGACGCTCCTGGCCATTGGTGCGCACAAACGTCACCGCACGATCGGAATCGGTCGCATTGAAGCGAAGTGTATCGATGAATGTGCGCATGATCCGTGGAACACCGAATCGACGCCTCTCGTCCCATTTCCGGACGCGACGTCGGACCGGAGGGATAGGCGAATTTTACAACGGGTCAACCAGAAAGCATCCTATGGCGACACGAAGAAACGCCTACGCCCGTCGCTGCATCCAAAGTCGGAAGGTACTTACGCACTTGCCGAGATCGATTGCGGCATTTTGACGACACCTCGCATTTCACTTCTGCAGAATGCTTCGACTCATCGTGGGAGGTGTCACTTCGCCGTCCAACGAAACGTGCCGGGTTGCCCCCAAACAGCGTCCGGAATGCTCGCGGATGAATCAAAACGACAACTCATCGGGCGATACTCGAACAGCAAGTCGTTGCGCGCGGCCATGATTTCATCGATGCGCAACCCCGTGGGCGGTGGACTTTCGAGAACGCGGCGAAATAGCCAAGCTTGTGACGGATCCCCGGAAATGATCGCGGAAGCGCCAAACGGGTCCATCCCATACGCTTCCCAACCCGCAACGCACGGCGATTCCTTCGTCCCGTGAAGCACCACCCCCCACGTGAGCAACGTCAAGTTGTCGCCCAGCGTGGGTTTGTCCTTCTGATCCTCCGTCACGAGCACGGGATGTCGATACCCGGGGAACATGAATTCCATGTCCGACATTCCATGCGCCAACACGCGTGGTGTCGTCCGCCGTTCCTCCGCTTTGCAGGGACGAGGCAGGTCTGGCAGGTCAAACGGCGTGGGAACTTCAACCGGAGTTCCAAACCCACCGAGCGCACGATACGGCAAGTATACGGCTCTTGCTCGGGCCGCTCGCGGCTCACTCTCGATCCCCACCACGCCGACTTCGGTCGCCCCACGGTACGTCCAATCATGCGCAAGCACGCGCGAACCGTCAGACAATGTAGGCAGAAAGAGAGACATCGCCGTGGCCTTGGACAAACCGTTCTCCAAGGGCGAAGCCAAGACCATCGTCACAGGACTCGAGGAGTCATTTTCAAACTTCTCCACCGTGCCAATCGCCATCGGCTTGCCTTCAACGATCGCTGCATCGCCATGGATGGTTGTCTCGCCAAACTCGAGCAACGATGGCCACTCCGGGAAGACGGGCGTCGAACGTTTTCCGCGCGCTTCGAGCAAGTACAGACGTCGTTCGAGGGATTCGGGAGCGTGAGGATTGATGAAGATCGAACCTGTCGAAACGGACATGAACGAAGTTTCCAAGTAGGGACGATTGTCACTCCGCTGGATATCGCCGTTTCCAAACATTCCAGCGTCGGGCAGGGTGGTTTGCTTGGACGTACCATCGAAAAAATTTTCCCAGCCAATCTCGACGTTGCGCATCGGACCTGTGGGTTTGCCGCCATCGGGAATCCGCACACGTGCAGCCGCGTAACCTTCCACTTGCCGCGAGATGTCGACGGCATAAGCAGCTCCCTTGGGCGTAGGACCAAGCATCGTGCGCGATGTGATGTGTGCGGGTCCTTCACCGCGTTCGGGCAAGAGCGCCACCGTTGTGGAAATCGCGTTTGTCGACGGATCGAACGACACGACCGACCACATTGATTGACCTCGGGCAATGGTCGAAAGCGACGCAGGGCCAGCCCATACGTGTTCGATTCGCTTCCAAGGTGCTTTCCGATCGAGCGTGCATACGAACGGCGTCCGCGCAGCTCGCGTTTTTTGCAGCTCCAGAGCCCTGGGCTTGGCCACAGCCGGAGCATCGGTTTGTCCCTCCCAACCAACTCGCGTCACGGTCGTCCCGATCAAACACCCCGCACTTGCACATGTTGCCGTCATTGGGCCGGTAAGGATTTCGCGCGTCACAGCTTGGGCAACACGAACCTCATTCCACAACGCTCCGCCATCGCTCGATTCCCACGCGTTGATCGGAACGTCGATGTTCGCTCCCCGATCGAGCGCTGCAGCCGTAGAAATGGCCACGACGCGACGTCCGTAACCCGCAAGAAGTGCCTGGTCGATGGGCGCTTGTGACATGCCCAAAACATGCCCGTCTTCATCGGTGGTTAGGTAAGACGAACCTCGCGAGGTCGTGAGGACCATGCCGATCGTCCCATCGTCGCTCGGACGAATGGTTGTGAGATCGCTAGGGTCGAAGCTTTCTTCCGTAGGCTCACCGTCTCGAGCTTGTTCCGAATCCAAATCTTTCGTGTGCCGATCAGCGTGCGTATCGAGCGATCGTTCTGCAAATGTTCGGCCGGCATCGTGCGAGACAAACAGCGCGAGTCGTTCATCTTTCGCCCGACGCGCCAGGAAATACGCGGACTTGCCATCGACGGAAAACGCAGGCGAAATGGGCAAACCCATCAAAGGCGGTGTCGCGGCGAGCGTCGATGTCACGACGTCTTGTTCAGTCCGAAG
>JBGAOI010001146.1:0-2488 GCA_044221885.1 Polyangium sp. (in: bacteria) | reverse complement strand
AATTCTCTGATGACCGTTTCATTCGCGCAGCCGATTTCGGTTCCATGAGGAAGTATCGCCAAGATCCGAGCGGTCCGATGCAAAACCACCCGGAGGGTCAAGTTCCCGAAACACATGTTCAAGGTTGCATCGAGCGGCGTGAACATGCGTGCCGTCTTCTCGCTGGTCGACGGAAGAACTGGCTTGCGTTTCATTATGCGAGACACCTTGTTCAATGAGCAAGGAGGTTCTTGATGCTTGCGCGATTTCCTGATACCGGAAACCATGCTGCTTCGCGTCGCGATTCCTGGCCGCAAGACGACCTTACTGACCGCTTTTGCCGCGTTATCCCTCGCCAACTGCGTGATCATCGCCGAAATCGACCACAGCCTGATTCCCAGCGAGACAGGCGGCGGTGGAAACGGTGGGACGTCTCCTGCCTGCACAATCGATACGGATTGTGACGACGACGTGCCTTGCACCAACGATCGTTGCGAAGCTTTTACCTGCACCCACACGGCCCTTCCGGAAGGAGACGATTGTGGAAGCGTCGTGTGCCTCGAAACCGCGCTCTGCAGCGCCACGGGCGAATGCGTCAAAACGCCTGTCGCCGTCGAGGACGGAAACCTCTGTACGATCGACGCGTGTGATCCACAAACAGGCAGCATCTCGCATACGCCTGCAAACATCGACGATGGGATCGCATGCACCACCGACGGGTGTGATCCGGCAACGGGTAACATCACCCACGATCCTTCAGGTGCGGGATGTTTGTCTTGGAAACCATTGCCCACGACCGGAGCTCCCGATCCGCGCGAACAACACACTGCTGTTTGGACTGGATCGAAAATGATCGTGTGGGGTGGCAATGGCGGCCCCGGCAAACTCGTGCTCGATACCGGCGCGGTGTATGACTCGACAAACCAAACCTGGACCGCAGTATCGATGACCGGTGCTCCGTCCGCCAGACACTCGCATCAAGCCATTTGGACCGGATCAAAAATGATCATCTGGGGCGGGTTTGGCGCGAGCGCAGCCGCGACGGGCGGTGGGTTGTACGACCCGGAAACCGATACGTGGACGCCTCTTCCCACCATGGGCGAACCGACCGCACGTATTCGTCATTCGGCCCTTTGGAACGGGAAAACCATGCTCGTCTTCGGCGGGCTCTCGA
This sequence comes from Polyangium sp. (in: bacteria), assembly GCA_044221885.1. GTDB lineage: Bacteria > Myxococcota_A > Polyangia > Polyangiales > Polyangiaceae > Polyangium. The sequence continues at coordinate 1,335 of JBGAOI010001146.1, read as the reverse complement.
ACAACGTCGCCATCAAACTAGGCGCTTCGTTCGATCCAGCGACGAACACTTGGACAAACCTTCCTACGGCCGGACAACCGCAAAGCCGATTCAATCATTCCGCTGTTTGGACCGGCGATCGAATGATCATCTGGGGCGGTCAGGATTATGCCGACTGGCTTTGGACTGGTTCGTCCTACAATCCCACGACAAACATGTGGATGGGATCAACTCCATTCGCCAATGTCCCCACCCCCCGCGAGCTCCACACCGCCGTATGGACGGGTTCCGAAATGCTCGTCTGGGGTGGTTGGAATGGCGGGCAGTATCTGAATTCCGGAGCCACCTTCGATCCGGTCACACCAAGTTGGAAAAACACCTCCACAACGAATGCTCCCAGCGGTCGAGCTGAACACAGCGCTGTGTGGACCGGAAAAACCCTCGTGGTCTGGGGCGGCTGTGGCGGAACCAGTTGCGACGTTTTGTATGCCGATGGTGGTGTCTTCACGCCCGACGCCACAGGTGGCACGTGGGAAACCATCGCCGCCGTTGCGGCGATGCCAGAACGTCGTCGTCACACGACCGTGTGGACCGGTTCGAGCATGATCGTATGGGGCGGCAAAAACAAATCCGGCCTGCTCAACTCCGGCGCAGAAACCCCTCTGTAACGCCGCGCCAAACCTCCCTCAAGGCACATCGAGCCTTCGGGCTCTCACGAGCGTCGTGAGAAACACCCGAAGCGCGCCCTTGTCCTCTTCCGATAACGCCGCGTAAGCATCGCGTGCCGCTTGCGCCTCGCCCCCATGTGCGAGAACTGCGAGCGGCGCTGTCTGCGCGCGAGCATCATGCAAATACGGACGACTGCGCATGAGACCCCAGAGCGGTGGCGTCACGAAATGCCGCAACCGAAGGCCACGTTCCGCTCGCGCATCAGCGAGCGCATCACCCATGTCGTGCCGCTTCAAGTCACTGTACAGGTACACGCGCAAAGGCCCCGGAACCGTCGACGCAATACGCGGTTCTACCCCCTCCTTCGCCAAGTCGATCTCGACCGAAGGGCCACCCATCCGGTTTGTCAATAAATACTTGGTGCTTTCCAACGGCAAGGAGCGAACGTGACAAGCGTCGCAACCCAGGGACGTAAAAAGCTGCTCTCCTTTGGCGAGCAACGCCATGTGTTCAACGTTTTGCGGCAACTCAACAATAGGAACCTCTTGCATCGCGACAAAGAGAGTGAGCGCCGTAACTTGACCCTCCGTGATTTCATCACGCACGCCATCACCATCGGGGTCTGTCCCGCCAAATGGCCCGATGCGAGCGGGATCGCCATGGGTTGCGACAAACGTCGATTGCATT
>JBGAOI010001145.1:0-2491 GCA_044221885.1 Polyangium sp. (in: bacteria) | reverse complement strand
GAAGGCGTTACCGCAGCTCGACTACTCAGCCGCGGATCAGACCGTGACGCTGCACGACCCCGAAGGAGCGTTGCTGGTCCCGGTGGAATTCGAGTGGATTGCGCTGAGTGGTGCGCGGCGTCGGGAAAAACTCGTATTGAACCAGCCCGTGAAGATAACGCCGGCGACCCCGGATGAATTGCTCGTGCAGGATCCGGACGATGTCCATCCCAATTGGGGATTCTTCAATGACACTGGTGATTGGGACATGTTGAGTGATTTGTACACTCCGCAAACGCCGGAGAAGTTTGCGACGTTTTTGACGCTCCCGGGAGTGCACCAGGCAATGGCCGACAATGAGGCGTGGTTGCTCAATCCAACGAATGTGGTGGAGGTCGTGAACAACCTGCATTCCGAAGAAGCTCGCATGTGGGCGATGAACGCAGCATGTGAGACCGCGGTCGCGACCAACGATTCCGCCTGGATCGAGCCGATCACGACGGCGATCACGACATCGCTTGCGCCTTATTCGCTCGATTCGACAAACGGTACGTTCTGCTCGGACATCATTGATTTTGGCGCATTATGGACCGACGAATGGCAAAAACTCGCCAATGGTTTGCCGGATGCCGATATATCGGACGAACGATTGACGTTTTTATCGCGATTCGATGGGGATCACTGGGACGTGTGGCCCGAGGTGCTGGAGCATGGGGGTTCATTACGCACTCGGACCTTGGCGATGCAACGATTGCGTATCAAAACGGAGGATCACGACCGATATGTTGAAATGGTCCGCACCATCGATGCTTCAGAGATTCTCAGGGCCCGGGCATTCGTGAAACTTGGCGATACGACGCGCAATTGGAAGGTCAAGTGGCGGAGCAGTATCAAAAATCCTCCTTTTGCTGAGAATTCGGTGGCAAAACAGCATTTCGAGGACGGCCTGACCGCATTGGGGGCGGTGTTGAAAAAAGACGTGACGCGTCCGGCCCATCGAGGAGCGATATGCACTGTGCGCAATTTGCTGCGGGATTGGGTGATCCCCGGCAACATTATCTGTGAATCGGATGGCTGCAACGAGCCCCATTGGGAATTCGACCAAGACCGCTGGGATGTCTTCGTGGCGACTTTGAAGGATGCGCCGCTTTCGGAGAAAGCTCTCGCCATCACGAAGGATCCATCGCACTGCGGCGAGTAGCTCGTGGCATGAGGCTCCGTCACTGCCAGCTCGGCCACCGCTACTGCCTGACACCTGGACGGTATCACCGTCGTCGCTGCAGGCTGCAAAGAGTCCCATCGGAACGATGCCCAATGAGAGCGTGCCGGTCCAAACGCATCGCTTGCGCATTGGGACTTGACGCCCGGCCGTCTGTCGCGAACACTCGCGCTCCGATGCACTGCCTGATCAGCGTTGTCCTTCGCAATTGGACGGCAATTTATGACGAAGCGCAGACGTACAAGCGACGTATTCTCGAGGCAAGTCATGCCGAAGGCGTCGCGCGTCCGCCCATCTTCAATGCAACGAGCGGTTTTTTATTGCTCGTCGATTGGGATGCTTCCCGAGTCCTCGCCAGCCTCGAATTGCCCAAACCCACTGGCTTTCTCGTCGAACACGGCAAGGTTCGCGTTGCTCTCTGGGATCAAGACGAGATCGTAAGTTTGTCCGGGCCTGAAGTTGCGTTACGTTTGCGGCATCCATGGTTCAATCATGTCCACACGCTCGATCGCACCTCCCGAGGTCTGCTCGTTTCGAGCTCGGGAACGGACCTCCTTGCTGAAATCGATGAACAAGGTGAATTGTTGTGGGAGTTTTTCCTGTTTGACCACGGTTACGGCGGCAATCGTTTTCGACTTGGTCAGACATTCGACCGCAGTCGTTCCTACAATCGCCGTTATTTGCCCGCGTCGCTCACGACCCACCCCAATTCGGCATTGATGTACGACGAAGACACGGTGCTCGCGACCCTCTTCAGCACGGGAGAACTCGTGCGTATCCATCGTCGCACAGCCGAAGTGAACGTCGTTCTTGGCGGGTTGCGAAGACCTCATTCGATTCGGCGTCGCGCGGGTGGCGGGTACATGCTTTGCGACACCGAAGGCGGCCGCGTCGTGCTGCTCGACCACGCGCTCCAGCAAGAAGGCCAGATCGACGTCAACGCCGCGTGGATTCAGGATGCCGTACTCAACGAAGATCGTCTGCTCATCGTGGGCAATCGTCGCATCGTCATGAGCGCGCTGAAAACGCATTCGACGCCAGACGAAAGTGACAATCAAGTCATCGAGTTGCGTGACGGCACCGTTCGCAAGAAGCTCAACCTGGGACCCGAGAATCGAATCTACATGGTCGAGCCCGTGACGAAGGAAGACGCCGAAACGCTGGCCCATGGTTGGCGTGGAACCGCCATCGATATGCCGTGGTTACGGTGGGAAACGCCATGAGTTTGTCCCGCCCTCTCGAACGGCTTTCACCGCGCTTCGACACGGCCCCGTTGGCCGACGAGCTTGGCCA
>JBGAOI010001144.1:0-2496 GCA_044221885.1 Polyangium sp. (in: bacteria) | reverse complement strand
TGACGAGGCCAAGCAGGACACGCCGTGGTTTTCAACGTATGCCTTGGTGCTCAATCCAGCGGGTGAATTCGTGCGCAGACTCGAATTGAAAGACCTCGTGACGGATGAAAAACTCGCCGCGCGTGTACCCGGGGGCCTCAAAACCATCAAAAGCAATGAGACGCGACTGAAACGCGATGATTTGCCCAATGCAACGCTGCTTCTCGATGCTCGATTGGGGGGCCTGGAAAACGGATTGCTTGCGGAAGAATCCAATGAAATCGTTCATGCCACAGCGGACGCTCAGGCTCCGTGGCTCGAGATGGATGATGCCGGAACGCCCGTTGTCCGTTTTCAAGTCGAGCTACAAAACGATCCTCCACAATCCAGCGAGGATCCCAATTGGCCCGAGCGTTTGCGATTGCCTTGGAAACGCGATGGAGAAAACGTCACGTCATGGCTCGTGATAAAAAAATGGCGCCATGATGCCGCGACTGAAGACGATCGTTCGGCGGGTCGCGAGCAGCTTTTGGTCGAACATCAAGCATGGACGGCCGATCAGGCGATTCGGTTGGCCAAACGTTTGCGGCTCAGCGAGCGAAGCGTGTTTCTCTTGGCCATGGCGGCGCGATTGCACGACGAAGGAAAACGTGTCGCGCGATGGCAACGCGCGATGCGCGCGAAAAAAGGCGACGTTTACGCCAAGACGCGAGGTCCGGTGAATCCGAGCGTGCTCGATGGATACCGGCACGAATTCGGTTCGTTGACGTATGTGGAAAAAGATGCCGAGTTTCGATCGTTATCGCCGGACGAGCAGGATTTGGTGTTGCATTTGGTGGCGGCGCATCACGGGTATGCGCGTCCGTTGATATCGACACGCGGCGTGGATGATACGCCGCCGAGTCTTTTGCCGGCGCGGGCTCGCGCGGTAACGTTGCGGTATTTTCGTTTGACCGAACGTTGGGGACCGTGGGGATTGGCGTATTGGGAGAGCTTGCTTCGAGCGGCCGATCAAATGGCGTCTCGTGAAAACGACGCGAAAGGAGCACGCTCATGACCGCGGCTTCCATACCGGTGGATTTGTTGAATCCCGGGCAAGTGTTTGCATGTATTGGTTTGGCCGAAATGGCGCTTGTGTTGCATGGGGATGCTCGAGGCGCATTCGATTGGCGCGATCGACGGAACGTACGATTTCACTTGGCGACATCATCGGCGGAAAACCCGGTGGAAGCGGCGCTGGGGTTTTTGGAAAAAGCCGAGGTGGTGAGCGTTGCGCCGGAAAGGTCGCTGAATCGAACGGAAAAGTGGAGCGTTGTTACGCAGCACCTGGTCGCTGGTGAGCCGTTTCCCAATGCGGATGAAGCTGGGCCGCCGCAACTTCCGGCACGACTTAGGCATGGCGATGTGTACTTCGACATTTCATATTGGGGTGATTCGGTCGCAAGCATAGGTCGTGACGGCGTGAAGTTTTGGGGCGGGGCGGCGGGATATCCGGGCGCTGCGCTCGTGCGCGATGCCCTGGCCAGTGTTCGAGGAAAGATGCTGGCGAATGTGGCCGACCCTTTTCATCTCCCGGCATTGCTTGGATCCAATTTGCGGTTGGAAAAGCGCGGCAGTTGCATTCCGCTCGCCGCGGGGTTTGCACCGAATGAACATTCCGAGATTGAAATACGAACGTTTCCTTTGGTGGAAATCCTGGCTGCCATTGGCTTGACCCACGCGCGCCCCGAGCGTGTGGAAAAACTCCAGTATCGTTATGGCGTTATCACCGCGAACGAACCGCAGTCCTTGTTTCCCCTGCCTTTGTTGCGTGCGGCCATGGGCGCACCGGCGCTTCCTTTTGAGCAACGTACCTTTACCATGATTCTTGGATGGGCTGGTCAAGAAGGCCAAGCTCGGGTCATCACATCATCCGTCGAGGAGTTTCCGAAATGAGCCAATCGTCCATCACCCCCGCAGAACTCGATCGTTGGGCCAATGATCCGCAGGGGCCCGTTGCCTTGCACCTCGTTGAACGAATGCAACCCGTCGAAGGCGAAGGCGCGGTGTTTTTCCCGCCGACCTACGCCGACGTCAAAGGCAATTACAACATTGATGAATTGAGCGACGGAACGCAGGTAGCGCTGGTCGATAGCGTGGGGGCGCAAGCCAATCGTATCGAGCCGATTTTCGAGCAGGAGAAGTTCCAAAAGCTCGTGCCGCAAATCATCATCAAATACGGCAGCGCCAAAGATAAGAATGAAGGCCAGACGTCCATTTTTCGCGCGGGTCATCGTTTGGGTGATGCGGTTGTGCGTTGCACCGAATTGAAGAAAGACATCGAAAACGCGTTTCAAGCATTGCTCCGTAGTGGTGATGCCACGGGCATTGCCAAGCTTGCTCCAACGTCGCTCGTGTTCGGCGTATGGGATTCTCGCGGGACGATGGCCAAAGTTCCGCGCCTGTTGCAATCGACGGTGCGGGCGTGGAATGTTTCGCGATTGACGCGCTCGGCCCAATACAAACCGGCGCTCGAAT
>JBGAOI010001143.1:0-2497 GCA_044221885.1 Polyangium sp. (in: bacteria) | reverse complement strand
GGACGAACCGGCCAGAAGTCAATGGAACTGCCGATACGCGCATCTTCGACCGGGCCAAACCGGACCATTTCGGCGCGTTTCCACGGAACTCTAGCCGTACGCCAAGCATCCTGCGCGGCCTTCAGCGTGGCATCGGAAGGAGCCGCGCAAAATGCCGCGAGCGTCGTTTTGACGTCCTCAGCTTCGACGGCCAATTCTTTTTGCCATGGATAGATGACGTTATTCGCCAAATCGCGAATAACCGCACGTTGCTGCGTATCGTCTTCCACTGGTGGGGAACAACCAATCCCCAGAAAACCCACACCTACGATGACGCAGACAAACCCGATTCTGTTTTCCATTACAGTGACTCCACGAATCGAACGAGCGCTTGACGTTCTTCACGCGACATCGCGGCAAAAACGTCACGCGATGCCTTGCCTTCTCCACCGTGCCAAAGAATGGCTTCGACCACTCCGCGAGCCCGGCCGTCGTGGAGCAAATTCGTATGCCCATTGACGGCTTGGAACAATCCTACGCCCCAAAGCGGCGGCGTTCGCCATTCTCGACCATCCGCATCGAAATCCGGACGACCATCGGCCAACTCGTCACCCATATCGTGCAAAAGCAGGTCCGTGTACGGCCAGATTTTTTGATTCGACAGTTCTTCGAATCCTTCGAGCGTACCCGTTTGGAACGACGGTGTGTGGCAACCGGCGCATCCAGCTTTGGCAAAAAGCTGTTTTCCGTGTAAAACTTCCTGCTCCTGCCAATCACGTCGAGCTGGCGGGGCCAACGTTTTGGAATAAAGCGTCACGGCCTCGAGAATGTGAGCACTACATTCGGGATCGCCTCCGTCCGGCGCCGCTGTGCAATCGGTTTCCGCAGCCGAGCATTCCTGCGTGGAGAAAAGCGTCGTCGAAATGCCCATATCACCACGAAATGCGCCTGCTGTTTGTTGCGCGAGATTCGGCTGATTCGCTTTCCAACCAAAACGACCGAGCATCTTTTTGCCCAGCACAACATCCCACACCATGTTCGGCCGACCCGAAATGCCGTCACCGTCCGCGTCATCGGGATCAGCACCCGCAAGAATATCGGCTTCGAGAACGGCTTCGAGCAATCCGAGGCCAATCATTTGCGGCGCCGCACGCGGAGACGTCATGGTCCCCATTTGCATGTCGCCTCGGCCAAGCGCAAATGTGTACGTCGGATGGCGCAATGAATACGCTTCACCATCGGGCAACATTCCGGGCACGTCTTCGTACGAGACAAACACGGCGCCTTCTGGAACAACACCGGGAATGGCCAGAGGCTGAATTTGTCCACCATAGGTCGGTTCGCCCGCAGGCGAACCATTCGGAGTTTGTCCTTCGACACTCAACCGGACGAGCACCGATACGAGCGGCTCTTTCGACGTCTCGGGAGGTGAACCTCGACCGTCGAGCAAATGGCAACCCGAACACGACCGGGCATTGTAGAGCGGTCCCAAGCCATCACGACCATCCGTCGAAGCAGGAGCAATGATCCAGTTTTCCTTAAAAAACGAGTTTCCGACGAAAAACGTGGATCGACGCTCCGGCGTCATGTTGCGCGAGGACAAAGAAAACGCATTCGGAGATGTATCGAATACGGTTGTTTCTCCGCCGGTCAATTCTTCTCCAGGTTCGGCTTGCAAGCCTGGTTTTATCGAATTCGTTTCCGATACACATCCCACGAGCGCCAACGTAAAAATGGCGCAACCTTTCCAAGCACGCATCTCGCTTACTCCTCGATGTTGAGCGAAATTCCAAGCAAAAGTGCGATATCGACGATGGTCGACGTTTGGGTCCGCAACGCCTTGATGGCCGCAGCCATACGCATCCGGCCTTCGGCGGTATCGGCACCCATCATGGCTTGATCAAACGGCGCTGGAATGGCTTCAATGGCTGCAATGCTCGCCGCGAGTTGGTCCTGCATACGTTGGTCGAGCGCCGGATCTCGTTCCCGAACGATTTCATCGAGGCCCGGCACATCGAGGGTACCGTATTTTCCGAGGTAAACGTTTTGAATGGACCGCGCATTGTTGGCCAAATCGTGAATGGTATTGTCGCTAAAACACGAATGCTCGTCTTCCTGTTCTTTCGTGTCATACGCGACTTGCATGCGTTCCCCGGCAAGCTCCGCGCCGCTCAAGCTGCCCATACCCAAGAGAATGCGGCGTACGGCTTCTTCCGCGGGGAGTTTTACAAATGCGGAACGATAGGCGCCCCCTTCGGCCCATTCAGCAACCACGGGCGTGAAATCATTCACAAGGAGGGCCGTGGATGTTTGCAAATACAAACCACGTCGATCCTGATTTGCAGCGGTTCCTCCGGCACCGACGACATAATCGGTAAAGGGACGATTTCCAGGGCCCATGGCATTCATGTCTTGTCCCCACAAGAGGAATTCAACGGCGTGATATCCCGCAGCAATGTTTTTCTCGCCGTCTTTCTCATTGAGTGACACGAGCAGTGGGGCGTCCAGGGTCGGGAAG
>JBGAOI010001142.1:0-2499 GCA_044221885.1 Polyangium sp. (in: bacteria) | reverse complement strand
TACGACCTGAACACTGTGGAATTCGCCATCAAAGACGGCATTCCGTACGCGATTGACTTCACCAACCCTGCGCCCGACATGGCCATCGAACACCTCGGCGAACGCTTCTTCGGCACCGTCACCGACTGGATGGTCGACTTCAGCGTCCGCGCCGCGAAAGAAGGACGAACCATCCGCGATCGCTACACGTCGTGGCACAAGATGGCGGGCGAGGTTGAACCCATTCGTTGGGACTCCAAGGGATGACGCACGAGAAGGCTCCGAAGCATCCCTTCACGGTAGCGATCGATGAAGCCGTCGATCGCTACCACGACGTGCTCACCGCTTACGTCGCGCGAGGTGGCGAAGATCATCTCGCCCTCGTCGAGCGCATGGTGGCACGCGGAGCCGTCTTTGCCGGACGTCCTCTTTGTACGTTTCTCCGGCCAAACTTCATCTTACGCCCTCAATACATGCAGATTCGGCGCGCCGTCGATCACTTCCGCAGCGCCGTCATCAAGACGAAAGAGATCGTTCTTCGCGAACCGGAACTGCTCGATCTGTTGGCCCTCACCGACGGAGAACGACGCCTGTTCTCCTACAACCCAGCGTTCGAATCCGTCGGTGTCGTCACCCGCCTCGATGCTGTTCTCTCCGGCACGGACATCTCGTTTGTCGAACTAAACGCCGAAGGTGCCTTCGGTCCAAGTTACGCCGATCGCCTCACGGAACTCTTCGAAGGCTTTCAACCCATGCGCGAGTTCATCCGCGGATCGCCCGCATCGCCGCTCTACAGCGGTAACTCGCTCGTTGGGGCTATCTTGGACGCATGGCACGAGTTTGGAGGGACGCACGTTCCCAAAGTCGCGGTCGTCGATTGGCAAGAAGTCGCCACTCGCACCGAGTTCGACATGATCTGCGAACGCTTCCGTCGCCACGGCATCCCCGCAAGGTTTGTCGATCCCCGCGAACTCGAGTTCAAAGACGGTCAGCTGTCGACGCGAGGCGAAGTGATCGACCTCGTTTATCGTCGCGTCCTCACGAGCGAAATTCTGGGCCGCGAAGACGAAGTGAAAGCGCTCATCGAAGCCTACAAAGCCCGCGTCGTGTGTGTCGTGAACAGCTTCCGCGCCAAACTGCTCGACAAAAAAGTTCTGTTTGCCCTGCTCTTCGATCCTCGCGTAACCGCATCGTTTACGGCCGAAGAAGCCGAAAGCGTCAAGCGCTGCATCCCGTGGACGCGTCGCGTGGAAGAAACGAAAACGGAAGGTCCAGACGGCGACGTCATCGACCTCGTGCCGTGGGCCCGCGACAACCGACATCGCTTGGTCCTCAAACCAAATGATGAACTCGGCGGTCGAGGTGTCGTGATTGGCGCGAGCGTCGAAAACGCGGTGTGGGAACGAGCGTTGCGCTTGGCGCTCGTCGATCCGTCGGTGCTTCAGTTGCGCGTGCAACTACCGACGGCGATGTTTCCGGAAGTTGGTGCGGCGGGAGAGTTGTATTTCTCGCGGCGGTTCATGGAGTTCGACCCGATCTTGTTCCGGGGCGAACTTGGCGGATTGTTGGGACGTTTGTCCGCGACGAACATGTGCAATGTGCACACCGGAGCGGGCACTGTGCCGACGTTCATCATCGAGCAAGGTTTTTCGTCCGCTTGAACGAGCGGCGCTATCGTTTGTTTCGCGTTGAGTTTGTCGAAAGGGAATGACGCGCATGAGTACGACGGTTAGTGGGCTTCTGGACGGTCAATTCACACTCGGCATTGAAGAAGAGTTCCAAATCGTTCACCCGGAGACGCGGGAATTGCGTTCGTACGTGAGCAAGCTGCTCGAAGAAGGCGGACAGCAGTCCTTGCTTCGCGAGCGCGTGCGTCCCGAGATGCATCAGTCGGTGGTCGAAACAGGGACGGGGATTTGTCGGGACATACGCCAAGCCCGTTCGGAGATCTGCGAGCTACGCGGCGAATTGAATGGCCTCGCGAGCAAACACGGCTTGCGCATCGTGGCCGCAGGAACGCATCCGTTCAGCGATTGGAAGAGCCAAGAAATCACCGACGGCGAACGCTACAAACTCATCGTCGAAGACTTGCAGGACGTCGCTCGCGCCAACTTGATCTTCGGCTTGCACGTGCACGTCGGCATCAAGGACAAGGAAGTCGCGATCGCGTTGGCGAACCAAGTTCGTTACTTCTTGCCGCACGTCTTGGCCTTGTCGACATCGAGTCCGTTTTGGCTCGGTCGCAAGACAGGTCTGAAGAGCATTCGCAGCGAGATTTTCAAGCGTTTCCCACGCACGGGCATTCCAGGTCATTTCGACTCGTACCATCAGTTCCAGTCGTACGTGGAACTGCTCGTGAAGACCGGCTGCATCGACAACGCCAAGAAGATCTGGTGGGACGTGCGGCCGCATCCGTTCTTCCCCACGCTCGAGGTGCGCATCTGCGACCTGCCGATGCGGGTCGACGAGACGCTGGCGATCGCGGCGCTCATCCAGGCCACCGTCTACAAGCTGTGGCAG
>JBGAOI010001141.1:0-2500 GCA_044221885.1 Polyangium sp. (in: bacteria) | reverse complement strand
CACGAGGCCGCCGCTTGTCGCGACAATCGCGGGCTTTCCATCGGCGACGATGCGCTCGAGTTCTTCTCGTTCCAAACGCCTGAAATACGCCGCGCCTTGCATCTCGAAGATCTCGGACAAACTCATGCCCGTACGCGCCACGATGCGCGAATCCACTTCCACAAAGGGCATGTTCAGCCGCGTGGCTGCCAGTCCCCCGAGCGTCGTTTTGCCCGCTCCGCGTAGTCCCAGAAGCGCCACGATGGGACCCTTGGTGTACAAACGAGGCGGTTCGTCTTGGCCACCGAGCAGTCCAACAAGCGTCGTTCCAAGCGCCAAAGCCACCTGATTCAGCCGCACAACCGACACGTTTGTCTTGCCCGACTCGAGCGACACCAAGAATCTTTCGCTCAGCGACGAGCTCTTCGAGACATCGCGCAAGGTCATCGATGCTCCAAGTCGCGCCGCGCGGATCCGTTCACCCAAGCGCTGCAACAGCCTCTCGTCGGCCGTTTCTTCCTTTTTTTTCACCACACGAACGCCCTTCAAAACTGCCATGACTGAACTATACTGCACGTGATTTGACAAACGCGCACTATAGTTCTTGCACTCGTCCAACTTTCGTGATCTAGTGCTGCGTGATGGCGACAGAGACTTCAGGAAAAGGGGCCCCGACGCCCCCCGTTCGTTTTGAGACGCATCCGGACCGGTACACCCACTGGAAACTCTCCTTCGATGGGCCCGTGGCGAAGCTGGTGATGGATGTTGTCGAGGACGCTGGCATGCGTCCTGGATACGCGTTGAAGCTGAACAGCTACGACTTGGGTGTGGACATCGAATTGGCCGATGCTGTGGAGCGGCTCCGATTCGAACATCCCGAAGTCAAAGTCATACTCGTGACGAGTGGTCAGCAACGCATTTTCTGTGCAGGCGCGAATATTTACATGCTCGGGTCTTCCACCCACGCATTCAAGGTGAACTTTTGTAAGTTCACCAATGAAACACGATTGTCTCTTGAAGAAGCGTGTACGCGAAGCAACCAGCATTATGTGGCAGCGCTGAATGGCGTGGCCTCGGGCGGCGGGTATGAACTCGCGCTCGCGTGTGAAAAGATTCTGCTGTGCGACGATGGTTCGAGCGCCGTGTCGTTCCCCGAAACACCCTTGCTGGCGGTTCTTCCCGGTACGGGTGGATTGACGCGTCTCGTGGACAAACGCAAAGTTCGCCGCGATTTGGCCGATGTGTTTTCAACCCTGGCCGAAGGCGTTCGTGGTAAACGCGCCGAAGAATGGCGTCTCGTCGACAAGTCCATTCCCAAGAGCCGTTTTGATCAAGTCGTGGCCGACGAAGCCAAGGCGATGTGTGCGCAAACGAAAGACAAAGTTGGCGCGGCCATTACGCTTCCGCCGCTCGATGTGAAGCGTTCGGAAGACGGTCAAAAACTCACGTCGGAATATCGATATGTGACGCTTTCCGTCGACAATGGCACGCGTGTTGCCGAAATCCTCATGCGCGGGCCCGAAGGGGAACCGGCGACGACGTCGGAAGCATTGCGTGAACAAGGGGCGTCGAATTGGTTGATCCAAGCCTTCCGCGAGCTCGATGATGCGCTGCTCGATTTGCGCTTTAATCATCCGGCGATTGGCCTCGTTCTTTTGCGCACGAAAGGCGATTCCGAGAAAGTCCGCGCGTACGACAATGCATTGCATGGATTACGCGGCGATTGGCTGGCGGGCGAAATTCGCCTCAAGATGCAGCGAGTTCTCAAGCGTCTCGATTTGACGGCGAAAAGCTTTTTTGCGCTGGTCGAGCCGGGATCTTGTTTTGCTGGGAGCCTCTTCGAATTGGCTCTGGCGGCAGATCGCACGTACATGCTCGATGGTGGCGATGAATCGGCCCTGGTTGGTCTCGACTCGCTCAATTTTGGTGCATTCCGCATGTCCAATGGCTTGACGCGTCTCGAAACGCGATTCTTGCACGATCCGGAGGCAGTGAAAGCATTGGAATCGAAGACGGATCTGCTCGATGCGAGCGCCGCGCGGAAACTTGGTCTCGTGACGTTCACGCCCGACGAAATGGATTGGGAAGACGAAGTGCGCATTGCGATTGAAGAGCGTGCGAGTTTGTCTCCGGATGCATTGACGGGCATGGAAGCGAGCCTGCGATTTGCGGGGCCCGAGACCATGGAAACAAAGATCTTCGGCCGTTTGACGGCCTGGCAAAACTGGATTTTCCAGCGTCCCAACGCCGTGGGCGAACGGGGCGCACTTACGATGTATGGAAGGCCCGAGCGGCCTGAATTCGATTGGAGGCGAACATGAGCTCAGTCGTCAATTCCGAACGTATCCCGAACAATGTGGATCTCGGTTCGGACAAGAAGTTGCAAAGGGCGCTCGAAGCTTGGCAACCCAAGTTCATCGATTGGTGGAAAGAAATGGGGCCGGAAGGCTTCCAAGAGGACCAAGTCTATTTGCGGACGGCGATCAGCGTCGACCATGAAGGCTGGGCGCATTTCGACTAC
>JBGAOI010001140.1:0-2503 GCA_044221885.1 Polyangium sp. (in: bacteria) | reverse complement strand
AGTTGCGATTTGACTTACAACGCACCCAAGAAGCGGATGACAGCGCACGTTCTTGAAGACAAAAAAATCGAAGATAGGGTCTTCCCAGAACAAAACTTCGTGCTAGGGTGCGCGCCTCGATGTCGGGGGCTGCTTGCCTCCGATATCAGGGTCGATAGCTCAGTCGGTAGAGCTGCGGGCTTTTAACCCGTAGGTCCAGGGTTCGAGTCCCTGTCGACCCACCTCGTTTCGTGTTGGTGCATGAAGTAGAGCAAGTATGTGCTCGTCATGACTATGTCTGTTCATCCTCACAGGTTCGTAACCCAGCGCGTTTCTGGTGCTGCGAAGTGACGGTTGCTGTTAGTCGTTGGTGATGATCGACAGCATTGAACAAGCAACCGTCGAAGCGCTCCATGAATTGTCGGGGGCGGATTTGGACGCCATGCCTTTCGGCATGATTCGGCTCGACCGAAACGGCGTCATCAAAGCGTACAACCAGTGGGAAGCGAAGCTTGCTCGTCGCAATGCCGGCGACGTGATTGGCAAGAATTTTTTCACGGACATTGCGCCCTGCACCAATGTTATCGAGTTTCGCGGCAAACTGGACGAAATGGTCAATGGCCCAACGAAGAGCCATGTTCTCGATTACAGCTTTCCGTTTCCCTGGGGTGTTCGTCGCGTCCGCGTGAGGTTTGTCGTTGAATCCGCCGACGAACGCTGGGTGCTCGTGACGAACATCGACAAGAAAAACGAATTGGTGTGAGTGCACCAATGCCAATTCATGACGGGCGATGGTGCCTGGTCGGGCGTGGTTGAAAGCAAATCAGCCACGCAATTTGTGGGCAATGCAATGAGCCCGCATTCATCCAAAAAAATGGAAAACCATTATGCGAGTGCTGCCCGCCAAATACAAAACGGCCCCGCAACGGTAAAACCATTGCGAGGCCGTCGATTGTCCCCAAAAACTCGATCAGTTTTCGGGAATGTCCTTGTTCAGCATTTTCGTGGCTTCAGCATCGTCCACGCACGTAAGCGTATTGTCGTCATTCAACGTGCAACGCTTGAGCTTGGAATTTGCATCGTAACAACCTCGCCCCCAACCCGCGAATCCAGCACTGCAGCGGCCTTCGATATAGGATTGGTAGAGCGTCGGTTTGCCGTCAGGAGGCAACGTCCAATGGCCCGCCGTGCGATAACGAACGGGTTGGGCGCAGCCACCAAGGATCAATAGAGCCGCAGCTCCGATAAGAAACTTCTTCATCGCTCGCTCCTTCTCCTCAGAGGCTTTCCGAAACCACGTCGTCGAGGACCTTGGTTTCTTTGCATTTCGAGGTGGTGCCATTATCCGCGACATCGCAGATATTGACGGTCAAGTTGAACAAGGGCTTCTTGCTCGCCGGATCTTGTCCGGAGAACTGAATGCGTTCTTGGTAAACTTTCGTCGGACCCGTGTAGACTTTTTCCGGCGCCCCCAGGAATGTCTGTTGCGTCAGGATTTTCGGCGGAGGACCACACGCCACACCAGCAAGCGCAAGAAGCGAGAAAATCGCAAATCGAATCGATTTCATGTTTCTTTCTCCTCCGCTCATCGCACGTTGGTCGTGACCACGCCGGCCGAATTGGTACCCATCGGACAAACCGAGTCATTCTTGCCGTCGCACGAAAGCTCGCAAACTAGTTTGTCGCCCGTGTCTTGGCACAAGTAGAATTGATACACGGCCTTGCCGTAAAACACGTAGTAGCTGGTTTTCACCAACTCGAGCGCCGTCACAGGTTGCTTCGGATTGTCCTCGAAGCGCGTAATCGTTCGCGTCACACAGCCCGTCGTGGAAATACCCAGGCCGAGGACCAACAGGGAAGTCATCAATCGTTTCATGTTCCAGACCTCCTCAATCCTCTTCGCCCTTGAAGACGATTTGCATCGGTTTGCATTCCGACAACGCACCGTCCGTCGCCATTTTGCATTTGACGACTTGTTGTTGTCGCCCCTGCACCACGAGGAACTTGATTTGATCACGTGAGCTCGTGACTTGTCGCACGACCTTTGGTGGCGGCGCACAAGCAACACCACCAACCAGCGCCACAAGCACCGCTGGTCCGTATAGCCATCTCTTCATGGGCACTGTTCTCCTCCCAGAATCGTTCTCCAAGGTAAAACCTTGAACAGATCGGGGACGATCGCCGATTTGTCGCGCTTTGTCACGCGCACAGATTGCGCACCCGCTCCACACGGCAAGATTCACACGCAAAACGGCTACGTGTGCCGCTCCAACGCGACGCCATCCCTGTGCCACGTTACAGAGGACAACGGCGTCACCTTGTGTAGCGGCTCGTGCGTAGATCGCGCCGAATCCAAGATACCGACGTAACAAATAGCCGACAAAGACGTTCGTCCTGCAATTCCTGCCGTGACCCTTGGATTCGTGACCAGACACGGGCATGATTCCAACGCCCATGCGCCCTGGGGACTTGATCGGCGAGCGCTTTCTCGTGGAGCACCTGGCCGGCGTTGGCGGCATGGGAG
>JBGAOI010000113.1:0-15560 GCA_044221885.1 Polyangium sp. (in: bacteria) | reverse complement strand
TTCGGCCGCCGAAATGATCGAGGCGCTGGGAAAAGCATTACGGTCAGCAGTTCGTCACGCAAATACCGACGACGAAATGCTCCCGTTCAATGCGACCGTACCCGTGCCTCGACCACAAATCCAACCAGAGTCCGTGGACGATGCCACGATTGCCGACAAAACCGTTCGCGACATTCCGATCAATCTGGGCGATTTGAAGTTTTTCGAGGGTTGTTGGAGAAGCAAACAGGGTTGGTATTATTTTCGCGTCGTGCAGAATCAATTGCATGCCGCCTACTCCTTCAGCAACAATGATCAATTGGATGGCGTGATTTACGATTGCCAAGTCATTGAATATTCACTCTATGCACGATTTCGTTGGCCATCCAAGAAACATCTCAGTGGGTGTATTGTTTTGCACGCACAATTCGATGATACGTTGATCGGCGGTTGGTGGAGTCAATCCCAAGTGCCTCCGGAAATCGAATCGGACTTGACGCAGCTCAATGCCAAAATTCCTGGAATGGAAGCGGTCACTTACCGCCGTGTACAACCGACACCTCGATTCCCCGAATGGGCGGAACGCCAACTCGCTTCTATTGCCGCTCGCGTCGAACAGCAGCCTCGATTGACACGATAGCCGCTACGACAAATCTCTCTTCCCATCGTCCTCCGTTCCGCTTACGGTGATCGCGGAACCGCACGCGATGACCATCGGACGACTCGTTACCCCCAACATACGCCTCGTGCGCCTCATCGGCAAAGGCGGCATGGGCACCGTTTGGTCCGCGACAAACCTCACGCTCGGCGCGCCCGTTGCCGTCAAAATGCTCGATCGCGCGTACATCACCGACGACAAATCCGTCGCGCGCTTCAAGCAGGAAGCGCAACGCGCAGCTCGCATCCGCAGCCCGCATATCACGGTCGTTTATGATTATGGCGTCACGAGCCACGACGAGCCGTATATCGTGATGGAGCTGCTCGAAGGCGAAACGCTGGGACGTTGTATCAAACGTTGCGGTCCACTGCCTCCCGAAGATGTAGCGCAAATCATCGAACAAACCGCGCGAGGTCTCGCGTCCGCACACGCGCAAGGTGTGGTGCACCGCGACATCAAGCCCGAAAATTTGTTTTTGGTCGACAATCACGATTCGTTGTTCGTCAAAATTTTGGATTTCGGCATTGCCAAACAAATGGACGCGCCGCCCGATTTCACCATGAAAACAACAACGGGCCTCATGGTAGGAACTCCGGCCTACATGAGCCCCGAACAATACGTCGATCCCAAAATCATCGGATTGCGCACGGATTTATGGTCGCTCGGTATCGTGACCTATGAAGCATTAACCGGTGTGCGGCCCTTTCAGGCGCAAAACATGTTTCAATTGGCGCGGGCGATTACGGAAAAACCGTTTAACCCGCCAACGCAGCTCCAACCGGATTTGCCCGAAACGGTCGACGAATGGATGCTGAAAGCGCTGGCGAAAAAGCCGGAAGAACGCTTTGCGACAGCGCGCGAAATGGCGGAAGCACTGTCCTCGATTCTCTTGTCAGGCGGACGACCGCCACGGCATTCGTCATTGCCTCCAAAGCCCGGCAGCATGGACGATATGCCCGCGGTGGGTTATGTTCCGTCGCCCATTGTACCGGACAAACCTTTCATCACGACAGAAGATGCGCCCCCGCCTTCCCTCGTTCACTTCGTGGACGAGCGTCTCTCGTCCACTCCCCCCGAACATGCCGCCAAACGCGCGGACATCAACGCGCCACCTTTTCCCATGGAACGGGCGCCTTTGGTCGTCGCTCGCACGTTCGATTCGGCCATGGTTGGACGCATTGAATTGGGCTTCGTGCCGCGATCCGAAAATGACAAATGGTTTGTCTTCACGGAAAATAATCGCGTGTTGTTTCACCGTAACCAAACGGCCGAACCCGTGTACGAAGTCATTCTCGAACCGGCAAGTCGCGGCCGAAGGCGCATTGCCCAAGCTTGGGTAGCCGCCAATAAGAAGCCCATGCAAAATGCCAATTTGCTGGCACGGCTTTTTGATGAATTGTTTGGCGAAGATCCGATGGGCTCGCCTATGTCCGCCCGCGGCGAATCGCTCTATCCATTTCAGCGCATTTGGATCCACGAAGGCGACCTGAAATCGCTCACGGTGGATGCCATTGTGAATTCGGCCGATCCGTCATTGCTTGGTGGCCCGGGGCTCGATGGCGAATTGCATCGCGCCGCGGGTGCCGGGCTTTTGGCCGAATGTCGAGCGCTTGGCAAGTGTGCTGTGGGAGAAGCCAAAATAACGAAAGGGCATTCGCTTCCGGTGAAACACGTCATTCACACGGTGGGGCCCACGTGGCGCGGCGGTTTGCTCAGCGAACGGCGCAAACTCGCGGCTTGTTATGCAAATAGTTTAGCGCTGGCTGCCAATGCGAATTTGCGAACGATTGCATTTCCCAGCATATCCACAGGGACAAAGCACTTTCCGCTGGATGAAGCCGCATTTCTTGCCGCAAAAACGACGCTGGAATTCTTTGCTCGACGTACCTCGGTCGAGCTCGTCATTTTTTGCACGTTCTCACCCGCACATACACGCGCCGCCCAAGAAGGTTTGGCGCAAGCGGCCGGTCGCTGACGTTATTTCACCCATTCCGTCGAAACCGTGCCTGCTCCATATCGTGCGACAATCCCCTTACGTGACGCGCCAGGACTCGCCGGTCCAATGAAATTGCCGCCGGCGGCCCAATACGCGCCATTGCCGTCAGCCCATACAGCGTGCAAATCGGCATGAGGTTCGGACAAGAAATCATCGACCCATTGACCACCCGTAAAACGCTGTTTTAGTCCGCCAAACCCGACAATGGCCGCGTCGCCATTCTTCGCGACCGAAACGCCATTGACACTGCCCGTCAATTGCACCGATACTTTTTCCCACGTCGTGCCATTGGAATGCAAAACATCAACGTTTCCAACGACATACACGTCCGTGCTGCTCGATCCGGAAACCGTGAACAATGTTCCCGAGGCCAGAGGCGGTTCCGATTCGAGGATCCAAGTGGTTCCTTTTTTGTGCCATATCGTGGCGGCTTCCCCGACAATATACAAATCATCGGAGCTCGTACCCCAGACTTTATAAAATGACCGGCCCAAAACCATGGGCACGGTGACATTGGAAAATGCTTGGCCATCCCAATGCAAGATGACGTCGTTGGGCTTGTTTATTCCGCCCTCGGGCGTACCGCCGACAATCCAAACATCCGTAGGCGATGCCGCCCAAACGCCCCATAACGTGGCCGCAATGCCGGTCGTGTGTTCTTGGAAGGTTTGTCCGTCCCAATGTGTGACGCGGCCATTTTCGCCGACCATCCAAACATCGTTCGGACCGGATCCACCAACCCACCAATACGTTTCCGTGCCGCCAGGATGCAATTCCTTCCAAGCCTGGCCATCGTAATGCAATGCGAGAGACTCTTGGCCATTTCCCAAGGGTCCACCCACGGCAAATACATCCGTCGGACTGCTTCCCCATACGCTGAGCACCGCGCGGTCGAGCGTCGCGTCGTCAAGAACGACTTGCCACGCAGGAGGTGTCGGAGGAATGGGTTTTACTGGGTCAGGCTCGGAACAACCAGCGAGCAAAAGCGCCGAGCCCAAACCAATTGCCCAGAAAAAACCCCTTCGTGTCATGAATCAGTCTCCCGCTGCATCTTCAATGCTTCCGTCCGACAAACCCCCATCGACGGGTGAACACATCATGCCGAGCACATAGTCGGCGTCGCATTTGCACCGACACCCTTCGATCTGCCCCGGCTCATTGCAACGCGGCGTTACTTGCAGCTCACGCGTCACTTTGCGATCGTCACCGTCAGTGAGCGACACGATGAGCGTATAGGGCACATCCATCAGGTCTTGGTCCGACCATTGGTTGGGACATGCCGGAATGTTCGCAAACGTAAAGATATCGGTGACATCGCTTTGACCATACCCGTCTTCGGTGACTTGAAGGTTGATGATGCGACTGTCGAGACGAACCTGTTGACTGATCGGATCGCGCAAAGCCCCAGACAAACGCACGCCGCACGGATTGACGTTGCGCGCGCGCACACCCACAAACAACACGCGCCCTTCTTGCGGCGGATTCATCAGGGAAATGTCCGAACCTTCCGTGATCGACATGAATTTGTAATCAGGGTCGATCGCCACCACTTCCACTTCCATCGGGGCCTTGGGATCACCCACATAAGGCAAACGACAACCGCCAATGGGGACGCCGCCATCCGCGGGAGGATCTGGAGGCGAACTACACGCCGAGAACAGGATTGTCGTGGCAAACGACAGCACGGAAAGACAAACGAAGGGACGCATCAGTTGCAATTGATGTTGTCGCTTTTCGGGTAGTAGTAGACGAAGATGTTGCAATGTTCGCTCGCTTCGACTTGCGGACCAAACGTGTAGCAACAGTCCTTGCCGCTCTGTTGTTTGTCGAGTGCATCCAGGCCGCTACAACCAACCGCTGGGTCGGGCAGTTGCCACTGGTAACTGCACGTGTACCAAACACCTCCGTTCGGAGGCACGACGGCATTGAGTTGCGGGGAGATGAGCATCGGCGGTTCGTCCCATACGTTCGATTGATAAAAACGATCGGTTACCGGCGGAGGCTCGAGGCTCGTGCCATCCCACGAAAACATGTCGAACTGTTTGCCGCGGCTATGGAAGTGCCCATTGGCGCCGATGATGTTCACTGCCTTGCCACTCTTGAATTGACAGGTGCCATCGAACGCCGGAGCGGGATTGGACTTACAAACTCGAATCGATTGTTTGGTGGCGAAAAGAGTGCCCAGTTGATCGGTCACTTTGTCCTTCGGCATCGTCCAAAAATTGACGCGTACGTTGCCTTCGCC
The DNA here is from genome assembly GCA_044221885.1 of Polyangium sp. (in: bacteria). GTDB lineage: Bacteria > Myxococcota_A > Polyangia > Polyangiales > Polyangiaceae > Polyangium. Next base: position 10,682 of record JBGAOI010000113.1, on the reverse strand, counting down.
CGACGGCGTGCCTTGGGTCGTCGCGTTGACGTAATGTGTTTGGAGCATCAACCATTCGTCCGGTTGAAACTCGTTCGCAACACCTTCAGGGAAGGTCCAATCGAGGTTGCCGTCGATTTGCGAATTCGCGACGAGAGGCCAATCGGCCCAGTTTGGACTTTTGAAACATTCGCCTGTGCCGTTCGTGCCTTGTTGCACCACACCTTTGGCTGGATCGAGTCCCACGATTGTACGAACTCGAAATACATTCATGTGGTGTGAGCCATCTTCTTGATTGATCTGCACACGATGCACGTAGACCGGATTGTTCGGATCGAGCCCTCCTGCCGCCGCGAGATCGCGAACGCGGAAGAAGTAACAATCTTGTTTCTCCGTCCCCGCCGGCACTTCAAACGTGCCCGTCTTCAATTGAAAACCTTCGCCCATGGGAGGTGGGTCGAGTTGTGCCGGGGACTCTGACGGAAGCGTCGGATCACCTCCGCACCCCACGAGCAAAAGCACTGGCGCGAGCGTTGAGATTCGACGGTGATTTCGCATCGGATTCCTCCCTCGAGAAAACGTGCCCCCAGCGGCGATTCTAGATGATGCAATTCATCGGCCAGGCGTGACGTCAACCATACGAGTGCCGAGCGTTTACGTGACAAAGAAAGGTGCCCACTGCTATGGTGGACACCTGGAGGTTCATCGTCGATGGCCGGAACAACCTGCGGACAACACAAGGAACTCACGTCAAACAGCGCCGTACGCATCACGCAATGCACGTGCGGCATGCTTCACGTGACCATGAATCAAAACGGCATCACCGTGCGCATGAATCCCGACACGTTGCGCAACACCTGGGCGGGCCTCAAAGCAGCCATCGATAAAATCGACGGAGAACCGGTGCCGAGTTTCGGCAGCTCGATCATCAATTGATCGACGGCGTTTCGTTGGTTCAACGCTGAAGGATAGTTGTCTCGACAAACTTTCGAGACAAAGAAAAACGGGGCGAGCGCATTTGTTCTGCGCAGTCGCCCCGTTTGACTATTTGAGCTTCAGCGACTTTCCAAGGGCACGTAGTTGCGTTCGACGGCGCCGGTGTAGATTTGGCGCGGACGACCGATCTTCGTGCTCGGATTCTCGTTCTGCTCTTTCCAGTGGGCGATCCAGCCGGGCAAACGGCCAAGGGCGAACATGACGGTAAACATGTTCGTGGGGAAGCCGAGAGCGCGGTAGATGATGCCGCTGTAGAAGTCGACGTTGGGGTAGAGCTTGCGGTCGATGAAGTATTGGTCCTTGAGGGCCGCTTCTTCGAGACGACGCGCGATGTCGAGCAAGGGATCGTTGATGCCGAGTTTGTCCAAGACTTTGTCGCAAGCAACCTTGATGAGTTTGGCGCGTGGGTCGTAGTTGCGGTACACGCGGTGTCCGAAGCCCATCAAGCGGAAGCCTGAGTTCTTGTCTTTCGCCATCGCCACGGCTTTGGTCACATCGCCGTCATTCTTGCGAATCTCTTCGAGCATCTCGACGACTTCTTGATTCGCTCCGCCGTGCAAGGGGCCCCAAAGCGCGCAGATACCCGCAGAGATGGAGGCAAAGAGGTTTGCCTTGGCACTACCGACGAGACGCACGGTCGAGGTCGAACAATTCTGTTCGTGATCCGCATGAAGGATGAGAAGAAGGTTCATGATCTTCACGACTTCTTCGTCGATTTCGTACGGTTCTGCAGGAACCGAGAACATCATGTTCAAGAAGTTCGCGCAGTACGAGAGCGAATTTTGCGGATAGACAAACGGCTGGCCGATCGACTTCTTGTACGAGAATGCCGCGATCGTTCGGACCTTCGCGAGCAAGCGCGCAATCGTGATGTCGATCTGTTCCTTGTTATCGGCGTCGAGCGCCTCGGGATAGAAGCTCGAAAGCGAGCAGACCATCGACGACAAAATCGCCATCGGATGGGCCGTCGAAGGATAGCCCTCGAAGAAGTGCTTCATGTCCTCGTGAATCAACGAGTGGCGCGTCAGCAACGTCGAGAACTTCGACAGTTGGTCGCGGTTCGGCAATTCGCCGTAGATGAGCAAGTATGCGACCTCGACAAACGTCGACTGCGCCCCGAGTTGTTCGATCGGGATGCCGCGATAACGCAGGATGCCCTTGTCGCCGTCGATGAAACAAATCGAACTCGATGTCGACGCGGTATTCACGAATGCCGGGTCGAGCACCACGTATCCGGTCTTGCCGCGGAGCGTCGAGATGTCGATACCCTTCTCGTTCTCCGTCCCGGTCACGATCGGAAGCTCGAGTGTCTGTGTTTTGCCCTCATTTTCGAGGGTGAGCTTGGCCGTCTCCTGCACGCGTCCTCCTTTCAACTCTCCACAATTGCGGCGGAAAGTACCACGCATCCAGGACTGTCGCGGACAAGATCCTCGTCTCAAATGCAAACAACTCGACCCGCCCTCGCGAATCAGAGAAAACACGCTGTTTCATAAAACGGTCATGTAACGAAAAATACGTTGGTTTGCCCGACGAGAGGTACGTCTTGGTCGTACGATGCGCGGACAAACCTCGGTGAGGATTGAACGCTGGACGTTGGAAGGAGTGACGAGATGGGAGCGCTCGAGCCGATGATTCGCGGCAAGTTGGCAACACATCCGCGTGCGCATGCGTTCGCCGCCGAGGTGCTGCATGTGCACAAGCGATACGCGACGGAGATTGTGCAAGGGTTTTCGTTGTGTCCGTTTACGCGTGATGTGGAAGTAGCGTTTGGCAAGTTCTGCGTGATGCTTGATCGCGAGCCGGATCATGACGCGACGCGTGCAGCGATTTTGGAGGCAAAAAGCCCGGTGTTACACGTGGTTTTTCCTCTTGCGTTGCCCCCGCCAAACCTCTTCGAACGGTTTGCCTCGACGCTCGTTGCTTCACTTCGAGGCGAGCTCGACAGTCCGCCGGTGATGGCTGCATTTCACCCGGAGCTCGTGGGAGATCGGGACAATGCGCATCGCATGATTGGTCTTTTGCGACGTGCACCCGATCCGTTTGTCCAGTTCATCCCCGCGGGAAATCACGAAGGGGGAACGGTGTTTGCGAGTTCTGTGGATGAAGCGGAGGAAGCGGCGCAAGACAGGTCGGAATGGACATTCAAGCGGCTTCGTGCAGGAAAATTGGACGAACTGTTGGCGATCGCCGCAGACATACGGGCCGAGCGCGATCGTCGCTACGCGGCGTATGTTCTTGAATGAGGAAGACAAAAAAAGAATGGCCGGCGCCTCTTGCCGGCCACTCATTCGGTCGCGGTTTGTCGCGGCCGTCTGTTCGAATCACGCAATCGCGTCTTTGATCGCCTTGATCGGGCGAGCGCGCACCGACTTGCTGGCCGGCTTCGCCGCAAACGTCATCGTTTGCTTGGTGAAGGGGTTGATGCCTTCACGAGCCTTGGTGGCGGGCTTCTTCACAACGCGGAACTTCGCGAAGCCAGGCATCGTGAAAATGCCGTTCTTCTTGAGCTCGCGGTACGCAATTTGGGAGAGGTTGTCGAGGACGAGCTTGACCTGCTTGCGGGTCACGCCTTCCGAAACCTCGGCAATTGCGTTGAGAAGAGCGCTCTTGCTCATCGACGTGGGCTTCTTCGATTCAGACTTTGCTTTCGCCATGATGACTTTCCTCCGGGAGATTTGCCGTCTCGCGGGCCCAAACAACCACAAGCAAAGCGATTGGTCCAGCGTCGATCTTCATTTTCGCACGACAAAAAAAGGCCCACTCCGTCACGGTACGTCGCGACGCCCGTTCTTCTCACCGGGACTCGCCGCACGAAACCCTGCAAATTCATGGGCAAAAACTGCACATTTCGCACCACTGCCGCGCATGAAGTCTCGCGATCTCGCATGAGCACAGCTCCAAACCCCTCAAAAACAAGCAGATCGCGAACACTTTGTTCAGATCCAGCAACCACCGTTCTCGACTTACCTACTCGACCAAGCGGTCATTCCGGGCATTTCACGTCGATTTCCATTGCGCACGTCGGCGTTTGTCGTCCACTACCTCGGACAAACGCATGATTTGGCCGCCTAGATTCGCGTGGAACGACCCTACCGAGCCGGGTTTGTCGGCGCCTACGCGCCCCACCTACGCGTCGGCGAAATGCCTAAAACCGTAAGGTTTTCAGGCGCTCGACGGAACTCCAGCACATCACCAAACCGAACGTTGACCGAACGATTCGGGCCATCCACGAAGAGAAACGCTTCATGCATCTTGCTGCGCACGACGAGTCGCTCATCAGCAGGCACGAGCACTCGACGCAACTCGTAACGCTCACCATGCGGTGTGTAAGGCTCACGCACAACGAGTTGCAGATTCTTTGAGGTCAAAGGAAGCACGCGACCTCCCGCAGAACGCTGCGCTGCCGTGGAACCTGCTGCCGGTCCAATCCAAAATCCGCTCGACTTCTGTTCCTCTTCCATCTCGCGAAAAGTCACGAGATACCGCGATGTTGCAGCCGGTGAGATGTGACAGAAGAGCGCTTCGTTGAGCACGCGAGCATGCACGACTTGGTCGTTCTGACGCACTTGCATGCGCGTAAGCACGGCTCGGCGCAGTTCACCTCGCAACGCTCGACCAATCGCTTCCGCAGCGTGGCCACGTTGCGCACCGCAGAAAAATCCGACCGAATGAGATGGAGCGCTGTTGATGCCCAAGATGGGAACGTGCGCAACGCTGTGCGATGCACTGAGCAACGTGCCATCGCCGCCCACGGTGACGACCAAATCGAGGTTCGTCGAGTCAAACATTTCGCCCGCACGGCCGCGAAATACGACCTCGACCCCGAGCACCGAGAGCGCGGCCAAAACCTCGCGCATCGTGGCTTCATGCTCTTCATGTGACGCGCGCAAACGCGCAACGGAGGGATCTCTGTTCGCGAGCAAGTGCTGAATTCGCGTGTCGTTTTGCTCTTCAACGCGCTCGCGATACGCCGATCGTTTGCTGATGAGCGCAATCCTCGGCCGTCGTTCCGCAAGCGGTGCAGACAAGGACGTTGCTGCGCGACGACTCATGACCCCTCTATCTCTGCAAGACGTCGAAGTCCGAGTTCGGTCTTTGCATCTTCGAGCATCCCCTGACGCGCGAGGTTCAACGCTTCATCGAGCGAGACGACAACGATCGCGGCATTACGTTCGAGCACCGAACCATCTTCAGACGGTGCGACTCGACGTGCCGGATCAACACGCACGTGAAAGTAGAAGTGCCGCTCGCCGATGATTCCGGGAGCTGGAAAAGACGAAGGTCCGAGCGTTTCGAGTTTTTCTGGCTCAACCTCGAACCCAAGCTCTTCAAAAAGCTCGCGGGCTGCACAACGACGCAATCCTTCAACACTTCGCTCGTCTGTCTCGACCAACCCAGCAGGTAGTTCCCAGAGTTGACCTAGGTCATCCCGTTCGGGCATGGGCCACGCATCACGAGGACGAAGGCCGACAGGAGGACGCAACGCTGAGCGCAGATAAACCATGCGTTGACCGTTCTCGTCGGTGTAGTGCGCAGCGATCACGACAGCATCGAGTCGTTCACGCGCAACGATGTCGTACGTGAAGGGTTCGCTGGGTTCGTCTTTCTCGAACTTCGCGCGTAACACGGTTCTTTCGACGTGTAGAAACGCCTGCGCCGAGTCATCGGTGCGGCAAACGGACTCTTGAACGAGCACGATTCGTGGCAGAGGGGGCAACGCCATCGCCGGGACACCGAGCATACTCTCGACAAGGGTGGACTGGTGAAGTTCGCGATGAAGGAATGTTGGAAGGCTGAGTGAAGGTGGAGATGCGTCGCAAAGGTCGTCGTCAACCTTCGCCGACCATCGACGCGCCTCATGTTCGCGTGATTGCAACGCGTGTGCATGACGCCTGCGAAATGCAGCGTCGAGATGACGGAGCGTCGATCGTGATTGCTTGGAAAGCGGATTGTCTCACGAAACCCGAACGACAAGTCCGTCAACGGTTGTGTGAGGGTTCGTCATACCCGACCCATTGGGCAATTACGCGCACGAGCCATGATTTGGCTTCTCGGTTGCATCTCCAGATTGAAACCATTTAATGGCCGCAGCGAATCGGCAATAGAAACATGGTCCACTCGGAGTAATCCTGTCGACGACATCCATTCATGATACATCTCGCCCATCCATGACCTCGACCCTGCTTTATCCACCCGAGCCTCTATCGTCCGATGCAGCGACCATTCTCGCCCAGCAAGGAACGTTATTCGCGCACCTCGGCAATGACGGCCTTCAGCGTGTCGTGAAGTTTTTGGAACGTGTCCATGCCAAACCTCAAGCCGTCATAACGCACGAAGGAGCAGAATCACGAGGGCTCTTCATTCTCCTTGCCGGTACGGCTCGTTTGTGTCGTGGAGGAATGGATCTCGGTCGATGCGGGCCAGGGAGTCATTTCGGAACGCTCGGCAATGCTGTACGGGCGCAGAATCACGCATCGCTGATTGCAGAAACCCCTGTCGACATGGCTTGGTTGCGGGATGAGCAATTTGCGGCATTGGCCCTCGAAGATCCGGCGCTCGCTGTGCACCTCATGGGATCGCTCGCAAATGCGATTCAGCAAGACCTCGTGGCCATGACGGACAACGTGGGATTGCTTTTGCGTGAGCGGTCTTTGCCGCAACATGTCTACGTCAATGTCACGGTCGGCAAAACCTGGCAACGCGTTCGAACGGGTACGCCATTGCTGTCGTTGTTGCCTGCGGACGTGGGAGGCATTCGCGTCGTCGCTGCACTGGTGAACAACAAGGCCGTTGGCTTGACGATGCCACTCTTGTCGGATGCGCATGTCGAACCCCTGCTCGCTTCGCATTGGGAAGGCAAACGCGTCTACCGCTCGAGTCTGGGCCTTGTGCTTCTCGAAGCCGCACGTCGCGTCGATCCGAAAGTGCACGTACGCCTTGGACCGTCGATTGGATTTGGTCAACCCATTGAAGTCACCGGGCTGCATGGATTGTCCCTCGAAACCTGGGCCAAACAAGTTTATGGAATGATGCGGGAACTCGTTGCGACGAACCTCGTCTTGCGGCAGGAACTCTGGACGGTGGACGAAGCGCGACGGCATTTCACAGAAATCGGCGCCTTGGATTTGGTTTCTCTTTTGCACACTTCACGTTCGGGCCACGTACAGCTCGTACGGGCAGGCGAAACCTTGGCCATGTATTTGGGTCCGGTGCTTCCGCACGCAGGTCTCATGGAAAACATTCCTTTCGGGCTCTTTTTGGACTCGGATGGCGTTTGTCTTCGTTATGGAGACGAAACGCAAGTCGAGCCGCTTGGTGGCGCCGCACCAGCTTCCGAACGCAATACGGAATATCTCAAGCCCGCGGGGCTCCATTTTGGCGTTCGTACCGACGAACCTTGGCTGACGACGCTGGGAATCACGCACGTTGGCGCATTTAATGACGCCTGTGTTCGAGGGAAAACGCCGGAAATCATTCGCGTGAGTGAAGGTTTGCAGGAAAAGCGCTTGGGACGTATTGCCGACGCGATTTGCAACAATGGTCAAATTCGGGCGATTTGTGTCGCCGGGCCCTCTTCGTCCGGAAAAACAACGTTCATCAAACGCTTGAACGTGCAGCTTTTGGTCAATGGTTTGCGTCCCCTGGGTTTGTCATTGGACGATTATTACGTCGACCGGGAAAAAACGGCACGTGATGAAAACGGCGAATACGACTTCGAGGCCCTCGAAGCGCTCGACCTGAATCTGCTGGAACAACATTTTCGGCGTATCTTTCGCGGCGAATCGGTACGAACGGCACGATATGATTTCGTCTCGGGAAAAAGCATTCCCGATGGCGGCAAAGACGTCTCCTTGAGTTCCTCGGATGTGTTGATCATCGAAGGCATTCATGGATTAAATCCACGGCTTCTGGATTCGATTCTCGAACGAAACCGAATCTTTCGCGTCTTCATTCAACCCATGACCGCATTACCATTCGACGGTTTGACCCGAATCAATGTGTCCGATATTCGACTTTTGCGGCGTATCGTCCGCGACCGGCACACGCGCGGTTACAATGCAGCCTCGAATATTTTGCGTTGGCCATCGGTGCGTTCAGGCGAAAAGAAACACATCTTTCCGTACATCGCTCAAGCCGACGCCATTTTCGATTCGTCGCTCGTGTACGAACTGAGCGTCATCAAGGTATTTGCGGATCGTTATTTGCTAGAAGTCCCGCAAGACCATCCAGCGTTTGTCACGGCTCATCGATTACGACAACTCATCGACAAGTTCGTGACCATCTATCCCGACCACGTGCCGCCCACATCCATTCTTCGCGAATTCATCGGCGAGAGCGGATTCGAGGTTTGATTCACTTCGGCTGGTCGTCGTCCGTCGCAATGCGAAAACCAGGATCCTCTTTCGTCGGACCTTTGGGTTTTTCCCCGGGCGCATATCGCGGCGGATCGTCGTCGACTTTCTTGTCGTCGTCTTTTTTCTCTTTGTCGTCTTTCGCCCCGAAAAACACTTCGTTCCCCAATCGACTCACGACGTTGTTCGCCGCGCGATAAAGTTCTCGCCCCGCAACATCGAGCTGTTTGCCCACGTCGCTCTTATCGATGCCCTTGCGCAACCCCTCGGCCGCTTCTCCAGCGGCACGAAACAAAAGCCCCACGCCCTGCACGAAATGCACCTTCGCGCGAGTCGCTTCATCCATGTCGTCTTTGTCGTCGTCACGCGTTCCCATGATCCAAGTGTATGCGCCTACGCGCGCACCATCGCAAGCAGTTGACGACCTATTCATGCCGCATGCGGCGTCTTGGAACTCGGCACGCGTTGCGTCGATGCATAAACAGTCACGCGATTTCGGCCCGACCGCTTCGACACGTAAAGCGCTTCATCCGCAGCTTTGAACAATTCTTCCCACGTATCACCACCAGCGTCGGGGAAGGTCGAAACACCGATCGAACACGTCACACGAATGGCCACAGGCTGACCATCAGGACCGACCTTGGGCGCATGAAACGTCGTCTTGGCCAATTCGACACGCACTCGCTCAGCAAGAAGTTCAGCACCACGCGCATCCGTCTCTTCGCAAATCACGACAAACTCTTCCCCGCCAAACCGAGCAATCGCATCTGTCGATCGCCTTTGTCGTCGAAGAATCTCGCCAAGTCCCTTGATGACGATGTCGCCCGCGTCATGTCCGTACGTGTCGTTCACCTTCTTGAAGTGATCGATGTCGGTCACGAGCACACTGAGTTTGCGACCGAATCGCTTGGCCGCTTTGATCTTTTGATCGGCCACTTCGAGCATCGCGCGCTTGTTGAGCAGCCCGGTCAAACCATCGAGTGTCGCGAGTTCTTCGAGTCGACGCATCATCCGTGCGTTGGCCAAAGACACCGCAACGTGACTCGTCAGCACTTCCAACATGCTTCGCGCAGCATCACCAAACGCACGCGGTCGCCGCGATCCAAGCACCAACGTGCCCAAGGGACGATCGTGCACGAGCATCGGCAACACAATGATCGACGGCATGTTCGGCGGCGTGACGTTGCGTGTGAACACCACTTGTCGCTTCTCGTCGTATTCACCGCGCAACGGAAGCGGATGCTTGTTCTCGAGCGCCATGGACACGAGGCTCGAGTTTGCCCGGAAAGACTCGCCAACGAGACCTGTTTCGTCAGCGCCGCTCACGGCTCGAATTTCATGTGTTTTCCGAGCCTCGTCGTAAAGCGTGACGGCAGCAAAATCGACGCTCGTGATTTCTCGAGCGCTACGCAAACCGGCATCGACAACTTCTGACTCCGAGATCGCCGCATTGAGTTGTTCCACGGCGCGGTACAGTTTGCCTTGCTCAACCTTTGCGCGTTCGAGTTGCACGAAGACGCGTTCGTTTTGCACGGCCCGAACGGCGTATCGACAAGCTTCTTGCGCGAGCTCTTCTTCGCGAGCGCCAAACGGTTCGTCCGATTTGCGATCGATGACGAGCACACCACGAAGTTTGTCGTGCTCGAACACCGGCAGAGCCAACACCGAACGTACGGGACATGAGCCGACGTAATACGGAAGTTTGTAGCCCGGCTTGAGTTTGCTCAGTGAAACCACCGACTGCTGCGTGATCACCGCTCCGAAAATTCCATCACCGACGAGGAACGGACCTTCCACGACATTGGGTTCGTCGGACGAAACTTCGCTCACGCGCAAGTGCGTTCCCGCATCGTTTTGCCAAAGCAGAACTGCCGTGTGCAGGTCCATCGCTTGACGCAAAACGCGCAACGCAAAGAGCACCGATTGATGAATTTCTTCCACGCCTGAACGAACGAGACGATCGTCTTCACTCGGGCGAACGACGACCCGTGCATTGGCGGGCGTGTGCAAGCGATAACTACGCGCATCGTCACGAAGTTTGTCGATCTCAACCTTCACGCGGGCTTCGAGCGCCCGGCGAACGCGGCTGATTTCGCCACGCAAGACGAGGGCATTGAGTGACGCGAAGACGGTCATGAAGCCGCCGGCGTAAAGGAATCGCGCGACGTTGCCGTGACGAACGCCCCACAAGCGGAGCGCTCCATCGAGGCACAACGCGAAGAGCACACTGCCTACGGCGGCTGCGGGACGCGCGAACGCGCTCACAAGACCGACGCACACGTACACGAGCGGATACAACGCACCGTCGAGCTTGCCATCACCACGGGTGACGATGGCGTACACGAGGACGACGAA
>JBGAOI010001139.1:0-2509 GCA_044221885.1 Polyangium sp. (in: bacteria) | reverse complement strand
ACTTCCACCGCTCGCGGAAGCAACGGCCACGCAATCGTTCCCGAGCCTCCTTCCTGCGGATCTCCTGCAATCACCACATGGGTCGCTTCTTCGTCAACGAGCTCCGACAAGACGAGCGCTCCTCGATACGAGTGTAGTTCGTCGGGAGAAACAGGAACGATGGCCCCGAACACGCGGCCTTTTTCGTTCATCAGTGAGACGTAGGCGCGTTCGCGAGGTACGGGAGAGACAAACTTGAGAATCCGTTTGGTTTTGGACTCGAGCCACATCGCTCCAGGGATCACGGGCAAGGTTCCCACCCACTTGCCATCGCCATGCGCTTCGTCTTTCGCCGTGATCGTCAACTCGATGTGGTGCGCCTCCGGCGTGAGGACGAGCTCCGCATGGCCATCATCGTCCGTGACAAACGTTGCCGTTTTGATCGACGCGCCGGGAGCAGAAGCTTCGAGTGCGATGCCTTTGAATCCGCGATTCGATGGGGACACATGTTCGGCAAGACCAACGTACACATCGAGCACTTCGGAGAAAGGTGCAGCCATCGATCCGCGACGAACATCGACGTTCATCTTGATGTTGCCCGATGTTTGTCCGGGAAGGCGCAGTGGCGCAATCAGCGGACGCTTGGCCTTGTTCACCTTGGGAAGATCGATTCCACCAACACCGAGGACTTGGTTGCCTCGACGAACCCGGACCATCACGTTGTCTCGAATCGGGTCTTTGCTGGCGATGTACGCTTCACCAACGCCCGCGGCATCGAGCGTGACGTTGACGGGTGGAAAGGCGTTGTGGTCGTCGACGACTTCAACGGTCACCTCGGGAAACGATGCTTTTTCATCAACGCCGTACCAACGTTCCGCAGCTTCGATGCGCAACGCGAGCGCCATCATGCCTTCCCACGGCGCTCCATACACGCGGACGAACGCGGCCTTTCGCGTCGCGCCAGGACCGAGAAGCACCGTTGCCGTGATCGCCACGGAGAGCGCAGGGATGACGTAAGTAGCGAGTCGACCGAGCAAGATGAGCGCAAGGATAACGCGGTCGGTTTGCTTCCGCGCCGTGCATCCGATAGAGGGCGCGTCGATGGCAGCGGAAAAGACGAAGCGTGCAAAAAAATCTCGTTCCGACGACGAAGTGGTCTTGAAGTTGCGGTCGGATCCCCGTTCCGAACGTCGTTTTGAGCCCAAACCAACGCCGCTGGTGCTGGCCTCGATGGTGGCGCTTTCTGTCGCTGCCGTGATGGTGGGTGCAGGCGTGTACGGACAATGGATGCGCGCCGAAGAACTCGGGCCTCATCCTTGGGCCAAGGTGCTCATGGGAGTAGGTGCCGGAGTTCTCGCGTTGGCGGCGATTTTCGGGCCTCGCGCAGCCGAATGCATTCGCGTGGGTGATGCCGGGATCGCTGCCGAAAAGGGACCTTCCGAAATCGAACGAATCGGATGGTTTGAGGTCAAAGAATTTTTGCTCGACGCGAGTGGCCTCACCGTCAAGGCCTCCGGGAAACTCATCTCGATGCCGCTTCCCACGTTGCGTGAGGCCGTTGGTGAAGCACTTCGTGAGGCGCGTGCGCGCGTGCCGCATCTCGTCGAACGTCTCGAAATGAACGGACTCGATCGCGAAGGCGCTTCGTCCGGAGAAACCCTGGCCCTCGAGATGCCCCAAGTGACGGGGCAGTTGTGTCAAGCCAGCGGTCAGCCGTTGAAGTTCGAAAAGGATTCACGCCTCTGCGGACGCTGCGGCTCGCTGTATCACAAGGACAGTGTGCCCAAGCGCTGCAAGATTTGTGATGCCCGCCTGAAGTGAAATCGTTGGAGCTACAACGAGTTCATCCAAAAAAACGCGTCGCGTTTTCTCTCAAGAAGTTCAAGTAAAAATCGCTGTTTTCGTGGGACGGAATCTCGCCGCTCTCGATGGCCGCTTCGAGCGCTTTCTTGAGCTCGCCGATTTTTCGTGATGGCGGAATTCCAAACGTCTTCATGATCTCGTCGCCAATGCCGCTGGGCAAAGGAGGAACCTGCGCGTCGAGTTCGCGAAGTTTTTCGACGCGTTCGGCAAGTTCGCTGATCTGACGCAAGCCCTTCTTCTTTTTCTCGGGACGCTTGGTCGTGATGTCTGCGCGGGACAAGGAGAAGAGATTGTCCAGACAATCACCCATCTCGCGGGCAAACCTACGGACCGCACTGTCGGACCAAGACGAGTCGTACTGACTCGCGCGCAGATGATGGAGGATCAAGAAACGCACCGACGTCTTCAGTGCCGGTTCGGGCGCGAAAAGAGGCAAGCGTCGATCGAGCCTATCGAACATGCGTGCACCCACTTCGGCATGACCGAAGAAGTGCACTTCGCCGTCGGGCGTGATCGTGCGCGTTTTGACTTTGCCAATGTCGTGCAACAACGCCGCCCAGCGAACTTCGAGTTTGGGTACGGCTTGACGAACCACTTGCTTCGTGTGTTTCCAGACGTCTTTGTGGCGCCATTCGCCGTCGCCAAAGCCAACGAGGGCTTTGACTTC
>JBGAOI010001138.1:0-2511 GCA_044221885.1 Polyangium sp. (in: bacteria) | reverse complement strand
GTTCGTTCCTTTGCCGTCATTAAAGATGGAAACGCCACCCGTCACCCGTCCGCCAAAATCGACATGGGTTGCGCGAATTCCCGTATCGATGATATACGCATGGACTCCTTTGCCCGTGTAGTTGTACGTGTAATTCGTATCGAGCATGAGCGATTGTGTATCGATACGATCGAGATTCCACGACGCATTTGCTTGCACTGCTTGCAGTTCGAGCGTGCAATCTTGGCCAATGCCCGTGACGCGGCCGTCTTTCGTCATGGCCAAAGCTTTGGTATCGTCGAGGTTGTTTGCCGCAAAGCCAAAAAGGCTTCCATCATAAACTTGCAGCAAGACACCTTTATGCGGCGCAAGCAATTCTTCCGCTGCGGCGCTGAGCGAAGCCGCGTCTACTTTCGCCGGATCGACGATAAAAATGTATTGCCCTTCGATGGCATTGGCAGGCTTTTCGATTTCAATGGCATTGCCTCCAGCCCCACTTCCACCCTGACCACCCGTGGGGTTGGGCGTGTTGCCATCGCCGCAGCCAGCCAAAAGGACAAGGGTCGCTAAACAAGGAACGAGAATTTTTGTGTGTCGCATGGTCCAGAATAAGAGCACGTCGCGTGCCATCGGTCATGTCATAAAATTGTCGCCATTTCCGCAAAGGAAGGAGGTGTTCTGAGGTGTATCTGTTACGTCACATGGGCGTCACATGGACAGCGTCGACGTCAATCAGGATCAAGTCGTCGAGAATTTCGCAATGGCTGGATTGACCAAAGCGGCTGCTAGAAACATTGACCGTGATTTTCTCAACTGGGAGAAAGATACTCTCTGCGTATTTCAGGAAGCCAATGAGCACGACTCTGCAAGACGATTCGAGGCGTAGCTCGGAGGGGGCGTGATTTCTCGGCGTAGCGGCGCGCATGCCAACGGTGCTGGATTGCGAAGGAGTCGTCAATACGTAATTCCGGACAAACGCGCCATGGGGGTGCATGGCCCGGCGGCGCCAAACGAACCTTGTGTCGCACCAAAATCATTTCCTCCGCCACAAGGCATGTTCGTCGTGCCCAGCGGAGGACACACGCCCCAGTTGTTACCGTATGTCGATAACGTTCCCATCCCCGAGAAACACACCCCCGTTCCGACGTTCCGCAGGTTGATGTCGGCCGATTGAAGTGTATTTCCCCCGGGATCTACCATTCGACCCAAATCGACAATCGTATCGTCCAGCGATGTTTCCAGACCGAATTTCCCATTACCAAGGACCACCGAATTGCGAAGCTTGAAGGTTTTGACACTCATGACTTGAATCCCGTGATTCAAGTTCTTTTCAATTTTCGCATCCGCAATCGTCACGTCGCCAGCCATGGCGATCGAACCCAAGATCAGGCCATTGCCATTGAGCTCGAACGTATCCCCCGTCGACGTCAAGGCAACATTGTTGCTCAGATTGATTCCGGCGTTCTTGTTGGCTAAGAAAGCATTGTTGTTGGAGATGACCTTGCCGCTGTCGTCCATGCGCAAGCCATCACCCGCATTGGAGGTAATGGTGCAATTGGTCATGGTCACGTTCCGTTTGCCCGTCTCGAAAAACCAGATACCCGAGCTACCATTCTTTTCGACACGAACGTTCGTCAAAAAAGCATCGACATCGCCTTGTGCGAACAATCCGCTCTCTTTCGGTGCATCCGAGATAATGACATTTTCAAGGCGAATGAGCGGCGTTATCGCGCGCAAAGTAACTCCAAGGGTGCTTTTCAGGTGCACATTACGAATCAGCGACAAAGGCGCGGTCAACAGAACAGCGCAATTCGATAACGTGGAAATCGGTGCACATAATCCACCCCCGGAAATGATCGTTTTGTCCATGCCTTCGCCTTCGAGCGTCAGGCCGGGCGCCGTCAATTGAATTTCCGGATCTTCGCCATTCGTTTGCGCACTGTACACAATGGGCGGCAACGCCCCCGCCAAGTGAATCGTCGTTGCGGTGCCCAAGGTAACGGCGATCGAATGCGCTTTTTTGATCGTTTTGAAGGGTCGTTCGCACGCCCCCGTGCCCGTGGTGTCATCTCCATTGAGTCCATGCACATAAATGACGTCTTGCGTTGGTAATCCTGCGCAAGGGTCATTCACGTTGCCACCACCGCCTGCAGTTCCCATCCCGGCGCCTCCGCCTGCATTTCCGCCGTCTCCCCCCATGGCGCTACCTCCCGCGGGATCGCTGGGGGCTGTGCCCAGACTGAGACAAGCGCTGCCGATGAACGCCATGTCGAGCGCAACGAGCGGCAGCCAGATAGGGCGACAAGAAGCGACATTCACCATGCACCTCCGCGAAACAAAGGAAAACACGCCGATCACCGCCACGACGGTAGCGAATGTGCTTCCATGGTACAAGGTGATTTGCGAAACGAGAGGTGAATTCAATCGGACGTGACTCGCCTACGGAGACAATTGCCCGGGGCTACTCGAAAAAGCATTCGACGCGCACTGATGTTGCCTGTTTGGTTCGAACGCGACGCATGTGCATCGTAT
>JBGAOI010001137.1:0-2513 GCA_044221885.1 Polyangium sp. (in: bacteria) | reverse complement strand
GTATTTTCCTTCATTATCGAGATTTGCCCTCGTTGATCGAATGAAGTGATTTCTCGCGGTGAAACCACAAGGCCAGTCCGGAGCGGCAGCGGAGGACTTTTTATTGAATAGCCCACGGTTTTAACCGTGGGCGGGGTCACGTGAAGGACGGGGCGAACGGAGATTTAAGACGTTCTCTGAATCGCGCCCCTGCATTTTCCTCTTTCACAAATCAACGGGCTTGCCACTTGGCGAAAATCGTTCCGGCAGCACCATCGGAAAGTTTTTGCCATTTCGCATAAGCTTTCACGGCCGCCGC
Source organism: Polyangium sp. (in: bacteria) (assembly GCA_044221885.1). Taxonomy (GTDB): domain Bacteria; phylum Myxococcota_A; class Polyangia; order Polyangiales; family Polyangiaceae; genus Polyangium. The sequence goes on along the minus strand of JBGAOI010001137.1, from coordinate 2,215 downwards.
ACGAATCTGCGTAGGTTTGCCCCCGTCACCAATCGAGCGAACGACGGCATCGAGGACATATCCTTCGGGCGCCATGAGCGAACTTGTCATCACGAGCGTTTCCGAACCCGCATTCCGTAGAGCATCGCCAAAGTATTGTTCTGACGCACAGGCCAAGACAAACGACGGAATCGGAGATGCCTGGTTTTTCGGCACTGTTTGTAGACGTAGCCCGTCCATCAATCGATTGTGTCCGGCATATCCGGCAACCGAAACGAGTTCTTCGCGATCTCGATCCCCATCGCGAAAATGAACAATGCCCCCATGGGTCGCACGATGCCAAAACGTTTCGACGGCTTGATCGATGGAATCGCCATGGTATGCATCGAGGACGACGATTTCTTCGCGCGTTTTTCCTTCGGAACCAGGTGCATCGATCATTCGTTTGTAGACCGCTCGTTCCAAAAGCGCTCCTTTGCCGCGCGCCAAGTCGATACGTTTGAAATCACTGTTCTTGCGTTCGAAGAACCGCCGATGTCCAAACACAGCGCCCCAATAGAGGTTTGTCTTCAAGTTCCCAGCCAAACCCGCGGCCGGACTCCCGCAATCGATCTGGTCGTTCGAACAGAGCGGAACGATCACGTGAATCACAAGCGGTAGAGGACGCGCGATTTCTTCGGCCCGCGAAGGCGTGACAGGGAAGAACACACAAAGGATGGCAACGATGGCCCAAAGAACGATGCGTTTCATGGCTGTACAGGCTCATCGGCCAGGGAAGCAAAACTGTGACGCGAAGAGCGAAATTTTGAGACAACATCTTGAACGCTTCACGTTCAACCTGCATGCAAGGCGATTTTCTTCTCAAGGAAACTTGAGCTGCAACACGTCTTCTTCCCACCGCTTCTTGAAGTCGTCCAAGTTCTTCTCCCCGAGAACTTTCGTCACCGTCGTATAGCCCGAAGGATCGTTGTTCCGATCGGTCATGTAGTTTTTCCAAAAATCCAAGAGCAGTTTTCGTTCTTGCAGGTAATAGAACAAATACCGGCTTTGCGCATAGTTTGTCCCAGGGTCGTCGTCGTAAAATTCGGTATTCGTCGTGTGCATGAGCGAATGAAAACTCGGCACATGACGACGTTTGATGGCTTTTTGCAGTCCGGCGAGACGCCAATTGGTCATTCCAATGATGTGCCCATCACGTTCGGCGGATTGCTCGAACAACGAGCCCAATCCTTCATTGATCCACGCCGGACAATCGGGCACGTTTGCCTCGACGAACGGATGCACGATTTCATGCACGAGCGTTCCGCCTCCCGTAGCGATGTTCATGACGAGGGCGTTTTTCTCGGACGAATAAAACCCATACGGTGTCGTCGGGGAACTGCGAAAGTAGCGCCGAACGGCTTCATTGTACGAGTCTGCCGACCCAAAGAGCCAGATCGTGAGAATTCGAGTGGGGTCTTTCGCAAAAAAATCTTGTTTCAGGTGCTGCACGGCCCAGCGTACCGTTCCCGCCGCATGCGCCCGTACGCGCTCGGCTGTTTCGTCACCAACGACGACAAACGGAGGTTCGACAAGAACCGTGTAATGCGAGCGAAGCATGGGCTTGAGGGCCATGATGTGTTGAGCGTAGTCCGCGGGCGTAAAACCATCTTTTTGCGCCAAAGGGGGCAACGTTGGTTGGCCGGCCAAACGCATGCGAATGACGGTCCATTCGTCTTGTCGGTACGGCAGCGGCCACAAGCGCAAAAATCGATGACGCGGCATTCGCATGTAAGCACCTTTATCGAGCGCCGGATCGCTGTAAATGACTTCGTCTGTCGATTGATCGTACCCCAAGACCAACCGAAAGTGTTCCGTAGTGTCGGGAGATTCATCGAAATGCGTGCACACGATGGATGAAATTCCCCGGGTGAGATCTTCATGCATATCGTGGAATAGTTTGTCCAGCTCCTGCTGCGCATGGGCCGCCTTCGCGGTGTACCAAACGGGACCAACATCCAACCCCAAATTCACGAGCGCCCGCGTCATTTCGCGCGTCGTTGCGCCCATGCCCCGCGCGGGATCCATGCCCGTAATTCCAAAAACGGCGTCTTGATCGAAAGCAATTCCTTTCGACCGCAAAAACATCTCGATATCGGCTTCGCCACAAAAATCTGGCTTTTGGCGAACGTGGGGCACATCGCGGATGAGCACGGTCGAAAGCGCCGGGGCGGGACTCTGAGCCAACGAGACGACC
>JBGAOI010001136.1:0-2513 GCA_044221885.1 Polyangium sp. (in: bacteria) | reverse complement strand
ACCGAGAATGACCGCAGCAAATTCGAGCGCGTCGTGTTCCCGTGTGAGCGGTTTTGGAATAACGAACCCATACGTTAGTCCGGGAACTCGAACCAACGGATCCTCGATGATTTCGCGGCGCTCGGCTTTGGGTTCGTCCAATTTCGGTTCGACAAATGGTTTGGCCTGGATGCGCGGAATCGTATCGAAATATTTGTGAATCAGGTTCATGGCCATATCTGGATCGAAATCACCTGACAATGCGAGCACAGCGGTATTCGGTCCGTAATGCGCGGCGTGAAATTCCCGCACCCAAGACAATTGGGCCCGCGATAGATCCTCGAATGCTCCCGGCGCGGGATGCGCATACGCAAAACAACTGCCAAAAGCCAATTCTTGCATACGCCACAAGGCGCGACCATAAGGCGCATTGCTGATCCGCAAGCGATGTTCCTCTTCGATGACTTTTCGTTCCGCGGCGAACGAAGCTTCGGTTACGTCGAGAAAACGCATGCGTTCGGCTTCGAGCCACAATCCGAGCGGCAATTCGTTTTCCGGGATCACTTCGTAATAATTCGTGTAATCAACGCCGGTACTCGCCGACAAAAATCCACCCCGACCAACGATCAACTGTTCGAATTGTCCTTCGGCAAGATTTTTCGTTTCGCCAAACATCAAGTGCTCAAACGTATGCGCAAAACCCGTTTTTCCGGGCTCCTCGTCGCGCGAACCAACATCGTACGTCACGGCAATCGCGACCGACGGCGACGAACGATCGACGTTCATCACCACGCGTAATCCATTCTCGAGCGTCACGCGCTGCACCGGTATCGTAACCGTCGGTGAAGCTTCTGTTTTGGTTGTGGAGGGTTTGGCATCGGCCGCGGAGGACGACGGCCATATCGCCGCCGCTGCGGAAAGAACCGCAGCCAGCGTTAGGGGAGTGCGAAAACGCGACGAAACGAACATGCACTCGAGCGTAACACAATGCCCAGGAAAAACCCAGGTGTCATGTCGTTACGCTCGGGTGGTCTCACTCGTACCACTTGCCATGGTCTTTTTCACATCCGGCTTTGGCCGTGTCTTTCGTGTACTTCGGACCATAGTAGTTTTGCAACATACCCATGGAGAAACACGAGCCAATGATGCCGTCGGTCGAACACTTGTCCGTGAGTTCGGCCTTCATCATCGTGGCGATTTCCGCCATCTTTTCTTTCGTGAGCGTCGCGGCTTCTTCTTTGCTCTTCGCAGTAAGAACGACGCAGACGCCTTCGTCCTTGGGATCTTTCAAATAGCCGACGATTTCTTTGCCTTCGAGCCCTTTGAATCCGCCGCCCGCAGATTTCGGCGTTTCGGCAGGTTTTGCATCGGCAGGCTTGGAATCCGCTTTTGCTTCAGGTTTGGCTTGACCTGCTCCCGGAGCAGCCGGTGCTTCCTCTTTGCTACAAGCCATCATTCCGAGAGCCAACACTGCCAATACCGCGATCTTCATGAAAATCCTTTCCCCCGTAGACGACTTGTCCCGGCGAACGGACGCATCCATAGTCGCCTCTTTCGAGCGATGCAACTTTCTTGTGATGCTTGGGAGAAACCCGATTCGGAAACGGAGATCTCGTCGGGTAAACGATTATGAGCTGAGGAGAGTGCAGGGAGGTGAGGGAAGGATCACATGCACTTCATCGTGCCGGGATCACACGTATTGCTCAGGCATTCGGCATTCATCGTACAAGCTTCGCCGGTCGTCTTGACGCAGACCTTCATGGGGCTGCATTTCCCGCTGGCGCACCCCGTATTGCTTTGGCAGGCTTCGCCTACCGCTGCTCCGCAGAGCCCACCACCATTGCACGCTTTTTTATCGGCTGCAGTGCACGACATTCCCATGCCATAAACCGGGTCGTCGCCATACTTCGCAATGAAATCGCAGGTGCCTTCGGAACCGGCAATGTTACAAGCGAGGCATTGGCCATCGCAAGCTTCGACGCAACAAACGCCATCGACACAGAACGTCGATTCGCAATCGCCACCAACGCCGCACGTTTTGGCATTCGCACATTTGCCGCAATTCGCGCCGCCACAATCGACGTCCGTTTCGTCACCATTTTTCATGGTGTCGTCACACTTGGCGCATGCGTTCTGATAACAATATCCGCCGTTGCATTGCGCGTTGTCAACGCACTCGACGCATTTGCCCGAACCGTCGCATACCTTCGAAGTTTGGCACGTAATACCCGCCATCGCTGGCATACATGTGCTGAGCATATCTGGCGTTGCCGAGCAATCGAAGCATTCATCCATGACACACGAGCTACAGCCGTCATCGGAGACGTTGTTGCCGTCGTCGCAAGCTTCGTTCATATCGAGCTTGCCGTCGCCACACGTTACGGGGGGCATCCCGCTCGAGCTGCCTCCTCCAGAACCGCCCGTTGCATCCGGCGGCGCCGGATCCGGCGTACAGCCCATGAAATTCATCAATGCGGCACCACACAGCGCCACCATCATCATCGAAGCGCGAACCTTGTTCATGCGACGCTCCT
>JBGAOI010001135.1:271-2514 GCA_044221885.1 Polyangium sp. (in: bacteria) | reverse complement strand
AAAACAAGCCCGAAAGCTCCTCGATCAAAAGGTCATCGAACTGGCGGAAGAAAAAAAACGTGCCGAAGCCTTGGCGCGAGCTCGTACCGCGTTCCTTGCCGCCATGAGTCACGAGTTTCGTACACCCATGAATGCCGTCTTGGGTTTTTCCGAATTGCTCCTCGCGTTGCGCCTCGATGCCAAAGCCCACGAATATGCCACTTCCATTCGGGAAAGTGCACGCGGGCTCTTGGGGTTGCTCAACGACGTGCTCGATTTTGCCAAGATTGACGCCGACAAACTCCATCTCGCATCGGTTCCTTTCGATTTGCGCGGTCTTGCCAATTCCGTCATTGCCATGATGGAGCCAATTGCCTCCATGCGGGCCATAGCGGTTGAATTGGTGGCGGCAAACAGCGCTCCAGATTTTGTCATGGGCGACGATTTACGCCTCCGGCAAGTTCTCGTGAATCTCTTGTCGAATGCCATCAAGTTCACCGAAAAGGGAGTCGTTCGTTTGAACGTCTCCGCGATTCCGGTGACGGACAAACTTCACCGCATTACGTTTGCCGTGGAAGACACGGGCATTGGTATGACCAAGGAGGTCTTGGCTCGGCTTTTTCATCCTTTCGAGCAAGGCGACCAAGGTATGACGCGTCGGCACCAAGGGACGGGTCTTGGCCTGGCCATTAGCAAACGTATCGTGCAAACCATGGGCGGGGATATCACCGTCGAATCCGAAGTCGGTCGAGGGTCGAAGTTTTCATTTACGATCGAATTGTCCGAAACAGCACCCACGACGCCGGCGACGGGGCGGGGCATTCGTGAACTGCGCGCGACATTCTCGATTCTCGTCGTGGACGACAATGCCATCAATCGACGTGTTGCCGCCGCGATGCTCGATCGTATTGGTTATGCAGCCGACTTGGTTGACGGTGGCTCCAATGCGTTGCTCGCTGTAATGCAAAAGGATTACGACATCGTTTTCATGGACTTGCACATGCCCGACATGAATGGGATCGAAGCGACCCATGCCATTCGGAAGAAGCTTGAAGGACGACCCATTCCGCGCATCGTAGCGATGACCGCCAGCGTCTTCGAGGAAGATCGCGAGGCTTGTCGTCAAGCAGGTATGCAGGATTTCGTGGCCAAGCCAATCGATCTGGCGCAACTCGACAAAGTCCTCACGCGGATCGCGAAACAACGTATGAAAGCGGCTCCTTCCATGTCGGCGGTGGTGCTCGAGCCCGAAGCTTTGGAGAACCTTTGGGAATTGGAAAAGTCTGCCGAACCGGGCTTCGTGGTGGGCATTCTTCGCGATTTTCTCGAAGATTCTCCGCGCCGGATCGAGCGCATGCGTGCAGCATTCGAGGCCAAAAATGCGAAAGACGTTCGGTTCGAAGCGCATGCGCTCAAGTCGACGTGCAAGAGCATTGGGGCAACCGAAATGTCCGCGTTATGTGCGCGTATCGAAGCGGCTGCCAGGGCCGAAGAAATGGTCAAAATGCACGAATGGATTGAAGCTCTCGCGGCGGAGCTGACGCGCGTCGAGCCGGCCATTGCGGCAGAAATCGTCAAAACGCGCGGTTGAACGATTTCGCGTTGCAGCAGCTCAAAAATGAATTCCCGGGCATGAAAAACGGTGCACGTATTCCACAACCGCGGGAACCGTCCACACGACCAAGATCCCCAGCATGATCCGTATTTCGCGAAATTGCTGCTCGTCGCCGTCACGGCCATAAATCCAAGCGAAAAACCCAGTTACCAGAACGAGCAACACGCCGGAACGACTGAGCCACAAGATCTGTTTTCCCACGACATGCGCTTTGATCGTCCAGAGGTAGATAAGCCCCACGAGGCACAAGGCCAAAACAATCCACCACAAAATGACTTCGGCATTGCGGGAAAGAAATCGCCACGTACGTTGTGCTTCTTGAGTTATCGAAATGGGCTCGTCTTTGCGCCCCGGACCCGTGGCCAAATCAATACGAAATGCCACACGCTCGGGAATGTCGGGCGTTTCGAGGCGCACTTGGCCACAGCCGAAACAATCGAATGGTGTCGATTCTCTATCTTGGGATTGGTTTGGCGCAGCCCATGCGACTTCATGCTGTGTTTCGCATTTGGGGCAACGGATAATCAACGACCGACGTCCAGAACCACCCCGGGGTACGTCCCCGAAAATGAGTGGCTCAATTCGTCGGTATTTCATTCCTGGGCAGTGGGATCCGAACGCTTGATTCCGTTGGCCGCGCGCTCGCGAT
>JBGAOI010001135.1:0-261 GCA_044221885.1 Polyangium sp. (in: bacteria) | reverse complement strand
AAATCATTTCATCGATATTGGCCGGGAGGAACGAATTGCGCTTTTTCTCGCGATGGACGGCACGACGCAAATCATTGAGAATTCCAATCGTTTCTGAACGCAAAATTTGAGCAATTTTGCGTGATTGCGCTTCGGAATCCGCGCGTTGACTCAACAAGATCGACAATTTTTCTCCGGCGGCAACAAATGCCTCGGCCCAGTCGTATGCGGTACCTCCGTCCACGGGCAAGCGCTTGAGATCGGCTTCGAGCATAGCGAGGT
>JBGAOI010001134.1:0-2516 GCA_044221885.1 Polyangium sp. (in: bacteria) | reverse complement strand
ACTGTGCCGATTCGCGCTGAACACGATGTCGTTCGAGCACGCACGCTTGGCAAAGAAATGGCCAAGAGTTTGGGTTTTTCCGACGTCGTGCAAACCAAAGTCGCAACCGCTGTCTCCGAACTCGCACGAAACATTTTTCAATACGCCGGTACAGGCGAAGTTCGCTTCCGACGCATCGAAGGAAAACGTCGAGGCATCGAAATCGTCGCCCGAGATCAAGGTCCTGGCATCTCCGATCCCGCACTCATCATGAGCGGCGCGTATCGATCGAAGTGGGGCATGGGCGCTGGACTCCGAGGTACCAAGCGCCTCGTCGACGAGTTTGAACTCGACACACACCCGGGCCTTGGAACAACCGTCCGCATTCGGAAATACGCTGAGTAACGCGTGGATATAGGTACCGCTCAGCTACCCGCCGAAGGGGAAACCGTCTGTGGGGATGCTCTACGCATCATCCAGCGTGACCACCGATGGCTCTTCGCCGTTGTCGATGGCCTCGGTCACGGACCTCATGCTGCAAGCGCAGCAACTGCCTTTTGCGAGTACGTCGAGACGCACCCCGACGAATCGCTCGAAGTGATGTTGCATGGAGCCGATCGTGCCGTATCGAGCACACGTGGAGCTGCCGCACTGATCGCTCGCGTGGACAAACGCTTGAACACGATCGAAATTGCGGGCGTTGGCAACGTGGCCATGCGGGCATGGAGCAAGGAACGTTTTCAGCCGCTACCCATGCGCGGCGTGCTCGGTCGAGGCATTCGAAACGTGCGCGTTTTTCGCTACACCGTAGCCACCGGCGATCTGTTCGCACTCTACTCCGACGGCATCTCCGGCAACTTCGACATCGATACCGTGAAGCATCAAAGTGCCGCGGTCATCGCGAAATCGATTCTAGCGGGACATCGTAAATCCCATGACGATGCCACGTGCGTCGTAGCGCGCTATGTTGGTGCCTGATGCCCCCTTCCGGCAAGACACTGCCGCAACCCGTATCGCTGGATATCGGCACGGAACACGAACGATTTTGGTGTGCCGCCGAGGGCAAACGCTTCGCCGCTTCCATCGGGTTTGACACGACCGCCCAAGGCGAAATCGCCATCTGCATCGCCGAGCTCGTGTCCAATGTCGCCAAGTTCGCCGGCCGCGGAACGATCACGTTTACCGCCCTCGATGAGCCACGCGTCGGCATGAACATCGTCGTCGAAGACACTGGTCCAGGGATCCAAGACCCAGAAACCTCCATGCAAGATGGGTTTTCCGAAGGACGGCGACTCGACCCTGGTACACCCCGACGAACCGGCCAAGGTCTCGGCGTGGGACTCGGTGCTGTCTCACGCATGATGAATCACGTCGAGATCATCAATGTTCCTCAACAAGGCTTGCGCGTCGTCACCACCAAATGGCTCGACTCACGTCGCGGCTCGGGTTCGTTCCGCGCAGCAACACCGCCCACCAACAAAGACCCCGGCAGCAACAAAGATCCCGGCAGCAATCGCTGAAGTTCGCGAAGACAAACATCTCCGTCTATCGACGATTGACGTAGCTCGCGTAACTCTCCATCAACGCCAAGTAGATCCATCGCCCGAGCACATCGGCGCCCGTGCCTGAAGGATGCGCAAGATCCGCACCTCCAAGGCCGCGCTGCACCCAAATTCCCATCGAGCCGAAGCCACCCATCGCAGTGAACGTGTCCCAATACGCACAGCCAACTTCCGCCGCGACTTGTCGTTGAATCGCCGCGAGCTTCGGCACCACATGACGACTCGTGTACCCGCTGGCCTTCTTGTCAGCGCGATCCATCGGCCCCACGAGCAAGCATGACGAGTTTGGCAGGGCCGTACGCACCTGTTTCAACACGTCCTTCATCGTCGACGCGTACTGATCGAGCGGGAACAACTCACCATCTTCGCTCTCGTTCATCCCGTACTGAAACACCGTCAGCGATGGATCTCGAGCCTTGAGCTGCTCCGCAAAATGCGCGTCATCGCTCTTGTCGAGAAAACGAATGCGACATCCTTGAATGCCGATCGCATCGAGCACCACGCCTGGTTCGTCGCGCTCCATCACCACCCCAAACGCTCGAACCCCTGGACCATCCGCGCGTACTTCGATCATGTGTGGACCATCGGGAACTTCGTACGTCGAGAACTTCGATGCTGGCGTTGGAGCCCGTGTGTCGATGGTTTCACGCGGTACTCCATCGATGGAGACGATCATCGGTCCGCCCTCTTCATGCGCGAGCCAGTCCACGACAAACCGCGACACGTTTCGTCCGTACGAACCTTCTTTTGCTGTCGAAAACCTCGAAAACGCGCCCTTCCCCCACGCCTTGAACGACACGCCTCCGAGCCCATAAAACCCATCCGGAGCGTATGGCCCCACGACACGACTGACCTTCCACCCTGGAGCGGAAAACCGTTCGACGTCGTTGTGAAAGTACCCAGGCCACGCGTTGGCCATGAGCATGAAGCCATGTCCTGCGTCGCCGAAGCGCTTCTGAAGCTTGCGGCGCAACG
>JBGAOI010001133.1:0-2523 GCA_044221885.1 Polyangium sp. (in: bacteria) | reverse complement strand
ACCGTTGGCATCTTTACTTTCGAGTTTTCCGCGCAGAGATCCATCCATTTCTTCGATCAATGTCAATGCACCTTTTGCGACAAATCCGGCGCTCGGGCCTGCCTTTACCGTTGCGTCGAACGGATCATAAGCACACACAGCTTTGGAATTGGCCAATTCATCTGTTTTGGCTTCTTCGGCGGGTTCGCCACCGCATCCTCCGACAAACAATGCACTCGTGACGATCGCAACGAGCCCCTTGCACAAATCGATGCGCATATCGCTTCCTCCCGGAACCTCAAAAAGCCACACATATTCGAGATGTTCGACGCGATCCGTGGCGCGACGCCTCGGAGCTATGCGACATGCTCGATCCTTCGTTTTGGCTGGGTTCATGAACAGTACGATGCGCAGGGTCAAACGGTTCCCAAAAAAAAACGGCTACACGCTCGTCGATGGATCCATGAAGTACGAACACTGCGTTTGAATTGGGTTGTCTTACACAGTGTGCGCATTGGGCGTCAAAATTGTGTCGAACGACGGCCGAGATCTTGGAATGCGACATCGAATTGCGTCTATATTCGATTGACATGCGACTCATTTCGGCGTTTTCTTGACGCCCTGCATGTCGAATCTGCCTGATACGCATTTCCATGGGTTGGGCCGCGTGTGGAACTCGATTGTCGAGTGCAAGGCAGATGATCCAGACATCGCGCGACAAGGTCGGATCCTGGCGGCCATCTTCTTTGTGATGATCGTGTGTGCGATTGGTGCCGGTGTTACATTTCTTGCTCTGGGCAATCCATTCTCGAGTGTCAGTATAGATTTCATAGCTTCGGTTTTTCTTCTCGTGGTCATGTACGACAATCGTCGAGGCCGTGTGATTCGTGCTGCAATCACGATGGTCATTTTCATTGAAGTGATGTTGAATTGTTTTTATCTTTTCGTCTCGGTGGATGATGTGTCTCGCGCCGTTACGGCAGTCTTTTGGATTATTCCGGTATTGGTTGCGGCAAGTATTCTCAGTTGGGAGTACGTTTGTGCCACGCTGGTTGCCGGTGTGGTCAATGTTGTGATCTTACATTGGTTGCACCTGTTGGAGCGGCCCATTCTCGAGGGGATTCCGTGGGGACAACGCATGGCTTCGTCTGTGGTCGTTTTGATTGCTACAGGAACGCTTTGTGTTGTTAGTCGCCACCAGACGGATCGGTATCAGCGTGAATTGCGAAATCGAAACGAAGACCTCGATCGGGCCAATGATGTGTTGGAATCAGAGGTACAGCGTCGGACGCAGGATCTCGTTGTGGCGCGTGATTTGGCTTTGTCGGCAAGTCGTGTAAAAAGTGAAATCTTGGTCAATATGAGCCATGAATTGCGCACGCCAATGAATGCCATTCTGGGCAATGCAGATATTCTTCTCGACACTCAGCTCGCACCGCGGCAGCGTGAAAGTGCTGACGATATTCGAACTTCAGGCCGAGCGCTGCTCGTACTCATTGATGACATGCTCGAGTATTCCGATCTCGATATGGGCGGAACGAAAATCGATGAACGGCCGCTCGATATTCGGGCGCTGGTAACATCGACGACGACGCCTCTTGTGGCGATTGCCAAGGCCAAGGGCCTTACTGTCAATGTCAACGTCGACGCTAGTGTCCCAGAGCGGATTCTGGCTGATGGTTCTCGATTGCGACGGGTTCTCGTGAATCTTGTCAGCAATGCCATCAAATTCACCGAATTGGGCACGGTGGATGTTGATCTCGATTCGTTTGCCCGGACAGACGAATCTTTTCGACTTCGATGCGTAGTTCGTGATACCGGCATTGGAATTCCCCAAGATCGGATTGGACGAATTTTTGAAACCTTCGGTCAGGTTGATAGCTCGCTGAAACGACGAATGACCGGTGTGGGATTGGGTTTGGCGCTCAGTAAACGCCTTGTCGAACGAATGGGCGGCAAGTTGGTCGTCCTGAGCGAACCAGGGAAAGGGAGCTGTTTTACCTTTGATATACAGGTCAAACCGTCTCAGGAAAAAGCGGTCGTCGAGTCCAATGTTTCTGCGTCCGCACCGGTAAGTCGTCCCCAATTGGACCCGTCGGCCGTCCCAGCGGCGTCTCAGCAGTGCAAGATCTTGCTGGCTGAAGACAACGTCATCAATCAAAAAGTGGCGCTCGCCATGCTGAAGAAACTTGGTTACGAGGCGGATTTGGCAGCCAACGGTGTGCAAGCCGTTCAAGCGACCGAGAAAAAACATTACGATATCATTCTGATGGACGTGCAAATGCCCGAAATGGACGGCCTAGAAGCCACGAAGGCCATTCTGTCGCGCACCGATGCTGGTCGTCTGCCGGTGATCATTGGTTTTACCGCGCATATCCTCGCTGCGGACAAAGAGCAATGTTACGCGGCAGGTATGATTGACATCGTACCGAAACCAACTGACATCGCCGTGCTCAAAGAAGCTTTGCTTCGCGCAATAGCGAACGCGGCTTAGTCGAGGTGCGCAGCGACAAACGCAGGACGAGCGTTTCGAGTGATGCGTCT
>JBGAOI010001132.1:0-2526 GCA_044221885.1 Polyangium sp. (in: bacteria) | reverse complement strand
AGCCGCACGAGTCCGCCACCAAGTGCGCAACCAACTTCGGAACAACCTTCCGGCTCTCCTCCGGGATTTTCGATGATTTCGCCAGGAATGGGCGGCTCCACGGGCGAGTACGTGCGTCCTCCGTCGGTGGACTCGAAATACACAGGACCACCGTCGGCCAGACCTCGAGCAACCGAGAACGGACCCCCCACGATCACGTAATCCACACCATCAGGAACCGGATGCGTGACAAGCGTTCCATCCGTTTTGATTTGAACACCAACGAGAGCCCCGCCAGAAGCCGGATCCACCAGGTTCGGGCGTTGGCGGCGAAGAGCGTCGACAAGGTCCTCAAGCTCTCGTTCTACCGAAGGTTTTTCGTTTTCGTCCTGTTCCTTCGGCGCGGGCAAGTGCCATCCGTGTACCGATCCGTCTTTTTCATCGAGCCACACTTCACGGGAAATCGTGCGCAGTTTCGGCTCGGCAGAATCGTACGGTTGGAAAAAGTCTGTCGCGTTAAACCGCGTTGTTTTCGGATCGACAAAGAGCCGGTGAACACCTTCCGTCGGTTTGGGAGGCTGTTCGTCCGCGGCGCGAGTGCCAAACTCGACGACGGTGACATGACCGTGATCCCCAGGCAGAAACAGCGTTTTCTTGCGGTCCACGAGTTCGTCGATACGTCGTTCGATCCAGGTTCCGTCATCCAAACGGAGGCACACGGCGGCATCGTGCGCGGGTTTTTCCGGGGGATCTTCGGGAGGCGGCGGCGGTTCCGGTGGCGCTGGTGGTGCATTGGGATCCGCGGGGACCGCGGGCGGCGTGTCCTCAGACAAACCGTATCCCGGAAAATCACGCACCGTCGGGGGCATGGATCCACAACGACCGGTGTACAAAAAGCGCGTTCCAAGTCCCGCGACAAACGTGCCGACTTCGGGGAATGTCGCTTCGAGGTGCACCGTCGTGGGTGCGCCGCGCAACGCGTACAAATGCCCGCCCGTGGCATGTGTACAGGCGAGAAAAACATCCTGACCCAGGGTCATGGGCTGACAATGGCCAAACTCCTGACTGCCCAAGTTCAGTTGCTGCTCGTACACGAAGTCTCCGCTTTTCGCGGAAAACACACGCAACGTCGATTCGCGGATGAAAATCACCTGGTCGCCAGCGACGAGCGCTCCTGAAAACGCCGCAACGCTGATGTCCGAAGACGCCAAGTGCCGCGTATATGCAGGTTCTCCTTGCGCCACGTACACGATAGGCGGGTCGAGCTCGATTGGATCTGCTGCTTTGGGGTCAAACGGAATCAACGTGCCCGCAGGACCAAGCACCTGTGCGCTGAGTGTGAGTCGATCCAATCGGGCCGTAGGCCAGTCGGGTGCGGATTCAAGTCGAAAAAGAAGCTTGTTGTCCGGACCAACCGTCGGCCCGCTGTACCGACGCCCCTCGGGAAAAACCAACGGGACAAACGTTTTGCCAGCATCCGCGGATGCCTCCATGCGCCCCACCGGATCCGTGCGTATGCCAAGCTTTCCATCCACCGAAAGCATCTCGGCAAACTGCGCGAGTTCGGTTCGACGAACAGTCAACGAACCCGGCTTTACTTCGAGCGGCCCGAGATCGGTTCTCAAGACAAACGTATCGAACCACGGGCGAACGCCACCGCGAGATCCAACTTTGGCGACGGGCTTGAGTTTTCCCAGGAACGTAGGTGCATGGTAAGAATGTTCGTCCGACCAGAACACATAGCCGCCACCGAGACGGGCAGGGAGCGAACGAAACCCGAGAAGCTGCTCGGGAAACGGTGCGCTGCCGACGATGCGGCCACCTTCGAGCATGAGGCGCTTGCCGTTGACGATCGCGGGATCCGCACCACGAATGGGCGAATTTTCCCCCGTTTCGTCATACGCCACGCCCACGCTTTCCTGAAAGACGTATCGAGCGGGGTGAACGACTTCAAAACGTGAAGGTTTGGCTGGAGTCACCGCGGCCGTTCGTTTTGGCGGCGTCACTTTCAGAGGCGCATGCGTGCACGCGCCGAGCAAGCTGGCGAGGAGCATTGAGCCGAGAAACAACCGACGGTGGTTCAAGGCGACGCTCCTTCGCATTGAATTGATTGTTTCAGTTCCATGCCGTAGGAGACGACCGACAGCGTTCCTTTGCCTTGCGAAGCTTTGTCGAAACGAACGATCAATCGGCGCAGCGGACCTTGGGACACATGCAGCATCGCATCCGCTTCGTGGCGTTCGTCGAGCACCGTCATGTCGATGGCGTCCAGACACACGCGCTCTTTCGACCAACGAAGGATGGCGACACCGCCTTGATCCGTTTCGCGAACGCCCTGCAGGACCCGTGATTGCAAGCCGATTTCTGTGGTGAAGACGAGCAGCACCTGCGCATCGTCGGGTTTTTCGGTACACGACGGGGCACTTCCCAACTGAAGTTTGGCCAGGGACATCATCGGTTCTTCCGCGCCAAACTTGCCGGTTGTCGGATCGATGGGGGCCAGGGTCGCATTGCCGGCGGTATCGACAGCGACGGCGACGGGGGTTT
>JBGAOI010001131.1:0-2530 GCA_044221885.1 Polyangium sp. (in: bacteria) | reverse complement strand
GCCCGATCCGGTCGGCGTGTTGAGGATCAGGTTTTTCCCAGCAACAATCTCGAGCAACGCTTCTTCTTGCGCGGGATAAAGTTCAAGGTTTTTCTCGGCCACATAGTCGAGAAAACGATCGAAGATGTCGTCGGCAGAAGTTTGTCCTTCTGGACCGGGACGACGTCGGGCGAGAGGCGCGGAAGTGAGATCGCTGGAAGGGAGCACAGCCGCGTCATGCCACGAAAAAGGACGTCCGTGGGCGAAACCGCATTGGAAAATGCATTGAGCGGCTGATGAGCTGCGTGAGAATGCGTGATCCCCCTTTGCCGCAGCGCCAAGGTTGCGCTAGGGCGATGGGGACAACTGGTGGTGTGAAAAACGAAAGGCTCCTTCGAAGACCCGAGCGACACGAATCAGTTCGTTGTTCCATCAACGGACAGCTAGCGCGCGAGACGGAATTCGGGGCATGATGGTCGGGCGGAGTGTGTGTCGTGGCATGCGAGGGAGATGAGGCGTGAGCGCGGAGAATCAGAATCCCAGCAGCCCAGCCGGAGGGGAGCCGGATGGTGCCGCCGACGCGACGAATCCCTCGCCGGAAAGCGTGCGCAGTGGCGTCGTCACGTCGCATGGTGAACGCGAAAAACGCGCGTATGTCGCTCCGGTCGAGATACCTCGACGCCATCAACGACTGGCAACGATCGACATGTCGAAGGTGCGCATCGCGCCGGACATGAAGGTACAGCAAGTCGATCCGCGGCACATGCCGACGACGAAGATGGACATTCCTCCTGGTGGAATTCGCCCGCCCCCTCCACCGGCGAAAGCGGAAGTTGCGGATCCGCAATCGGCATCAAACCCCCCTGTCGCTGGTGCGAGTCCTTGGTCGCACAATGCCGGGATCGATCGTTCGATGTTGCCGTCGGCTGCAATGGCGCCCGGCGCGAGTCCTCAAACGACAAACCTTCCCTCGGTGCCGCCTCCGCTGACTCAAAGAGCTTCGGGAATTGGTCCGGGCGTATGGATCGCAGTGATCCTCGTGGCCGCGCTGTTGGGTGGAGGCATCGCGTATGCGCTTCGCAGCAGGGGTTCGAGCGGCAACGCGGATCCTGTTTCTTCGAGCGCACCGATCGCGATTGCTGTTCCAACCTCGGGAACGCAGGCGCCATCGACGGACACGACGAGCGACCCAGAGGTTGTCGATCCAAACACCTCCAGTGATTCCGCGGATGCTGGTGTGGACGCGTCGGCAGCGAAGGCCGGGACGCCCCGTTTTACGCCCCGACGAACCACGCCCACCAAATCAACTGCCGCTCCAGCTCCGGCGCCGGCCCCAACCTCGAACCGGCCACGATTGTTCAATTGAATCGGAGAGTATCCGCATGCGCCCCTTCGCGTTCTTGGCGACAGCATTCGTAGCCCTGTCCTTCACTGCGTTTGCAGCAGCAGCAGACGACACGGCACGGGCCAAAGAACTGTACGACATGGGCAACAAGCTCTACGACGAACAGAAATGGTCGGAAGCTGAAGCTGCGTATCAATCGGCTTGGAACCTGCGCAAGAGTTTCGATCTCGCGGGTAATCTTGGCGATGTGGAAATGCAGCTCGGACAATACCGAGATGCAGCGGAGCATCTTTCGTACGCGTACGATGAGTTTCCCACGGGAGGCAAGCCGGAAGTTCGGGAAGCCTTGGCGAAACGAATCGAAGAAGCGCGCCAGCAAGTCGGGGTTTTACGTATCAAAACGAATCTCGTGGGAGCGCGTCTTTACGTCGACGGGAAACTCGTTGGCCAAGCGCCTCTCGAGAAAGCCATTTTTGTCGATAATGGCCAACGCGTCATCGAAGCGCGTTTGGACGGCCATGTCGATGTTTTGCGTACGATTGATGTCACGAAGGGCTCGACACAAGAAATCGAATTGCAGATTGTGCCCAAAGCGAGCGGTGGAACGTCGAGCGGCAACAACAAGCGGATTGCAATCATCGCCGCGGGCGGTAGCTTGGCATTGGTCGGTTTGGGGGGCGGGATAGGTCTGTGGCTGGCGGCATCAGGAAAAACGTCCGATGCCGATGGACTCCGAGCAAAGTTGAACAAGGGCGATTGTCCGGGAACGATGCCCGCGACCATCGGAACGTGCACGACGTTGCGTTCGACGCTGGAAGATCACGACACGTATTTTAATGTCGGAACGGGGCTGTTCGTGACGGGAGTGTTGTTGGGAGCGGGAACGGCCGTCTATGCAATTTCGAGCAAGAAAAAGCCCGGCGCTGTTGGACTAGAAATGGCTCCCGTGGTAGCTCCTACGTTCGCCGGAATATCGATGTCCGGTCGTTTCTGAAAGCCAAAAGGCTGTAGGGCGAGAAATATTTCCGAATTTCAAGTGATATCGACGATAATGTCGAGCGTGAGCAGATCCATCAACAGGCTCGTAGTAGCCCGTTGAATTATCGTCGCGAGCGCCCGAAAGCGAGGACGACGGAGCGAGGAATACTTCAGTATTTCGAGCGATGTCGACCGACGATTTCGAGTGTGAGCAGATAAATCAACGGG
>JBGAOI010001130.1:0-2531 GCA_044221885.1 Polyangium sp. (in: bacteria) | reverse complement strand
GGCCGATGGGACATCAGGCAACACGAACGGCGACTGGATGCTTGGCGCATCGCCCGAAATGCCCACGGGTTTTGGGGGCGGAAATGGCGTCATCACGACGGTCGTTTGTGCCACCGGAGGCGTCAGCGAAACCTCATGGGAGGCAGCGCGATCGTCAACGACGACGCCGGGCATTGTTTGCGCCACTTCCAGGTGCGACAGGTTGGACAAACCAGGTAACGTCGGATCGACCGGAAGCAAGGGCTCGATGGTTTTTCCTGGCAATGTTTCGGCTATGGCCACTCGCGGAAGAAGCGCCGCGCGAGACATCGAACGCGATACTTCGGCACGCCGACCGGCTGTTGCGACGACGAACCCGGCAAATGGCTCCAAGGCCGTCACGAGTTCTTCGACGGAAACGTAACGCAATTCTGGCGATTTG
This sequence comes from Polyangium sp. (in: bacteria), assembly GCA_044221885.1. Taxonomy (GTDB): domain Bacteria; phylum Myxococcota_A; class Polyangia; order Polyangiales; family Polyangiaceae; genus Polyangium. Next base: position 2,110 of record JBGAOI010001130.1, on the reverse strand, counting down.
TTCAAACACCGGAGCACCACGGCATCGAATTCGGCGGGAATTCCCGGGACATGAGCGCTCGGCGGCTCCGGATGCAAAAGGAGCACTTTCGATACGACATTGGGGATGGCTTGCGCTTCGAATGGGTTTTTCCCGACCACAAGTTCGTACAGAATGACGCCGAGTGACCAGATATCCGTGCGGACATCCGCGTTTTTCACATCCGTCATTTGTTCGGGCGACATGTACATGGGCGACCCCAACATGGAGCCGGTTTGGGTCAATTTCGCGTCTGCTTTCGTCGATTGACCGATTTCTTTTGAAATTCCGAAATCGAGGACCTTGATACAAGGCGTTCCATTGGGTCGATGAATCAGAAAGAGATTGGATGGTTTCAAATCCCGATGAATGATTCCCAACGCATGCGCTTCGGCGATGGCTTCACAGGCTTGGAGGACGTATTCGACCGCTTCCGGGACGGGCAAATTGCGCCGCTCCGTCAACATGTGGCCCAAATCTCGCCCCTCGAGGTACTCCATGAGCATGTAGGGCGCGCCATCGGGCAGGTTTCCAACGTCGTGGACCCGAGCGACGTGTTCCCCCTTGAGCTTGGCGCAAGCGCGTGCTTCACGCAGGAAGCGCCCTGTCGCTTCAGGGCTTTCCAGGGCCTGGGGCAACATTGTTTTGATCGCAAACAATTCGCCCAGATGGACATGTTGCACCGCGACGACGAGACCCATGCCGCCTTGTCCAAGCACGCGTTCCACTCGATACTTTTCAAGCAAAATCGTGCCTGGTTGCAGCATTCACCGCCTCGATGCCGCGGCAACATCCCACGACATCGTCAGGATATCATGGCGAATTTGTTCCGGTCAAAAAAAACACCGACATCTCCGACGGCTCGAGAGGCAACCTACACGAAGCAAAGACGCCGTAGCGTCATGTTCCTGTCGGTGGAACCTCGATTGCTCTTTGGCAGGTCACCTGCGGCGCACATGCGACGCACTGGAAACGTTTCAACGCACGCAGCGGGCACGTCGGACGGTCACGGGATCGTTCGAGTTGGTCTCTCCCATGCCGAATTCCACGTACCAGATGTGGTTGCTTTTGCTCAATCGCGAGGACGACGTCCAAAATTGTTCCGGTGGCGTGCTTGGAAAAGCAGCCGTATCAATCGCTGGGTAGCTCCGGGTTTCGTCGACGATCGTCAGCAGCTCTTTCATGCTCGGCAACCGCCATCCTCCGCCGTCCAGATTGAGCGAGCTGCAATAGGCCTGGGCGGCCGCATGCGTGTAGGTAGGACTGGACACGACTTGCTCCCAGAGCAAGAGGGATTTCGTGTCGGTGACGATGCCATTTTTGATTTCGTAGTGATTGGGCGGCGCATTGGCCCGGCTATGCTGCACCCAAAACGCTGAAATGGTGATCGCCCCGAAAACAGCGAACCAGCGTGGTTTTCTCGAATTCGTCATTTTTACGGTCCTCCTCGAATACATGGTTCTTCGAACGCTGGTGCTCATTTCGAGCGTACACAGCGCACGTGGAAGGAGTTGTCGGTTGTATTCAGGAACGTGTCTCCGTCATCGAAATAGACGCTCCATGAATACGTCGTGTCCGCGGGAAAGTTGGATGCCGTCCAGAACCCGTAACCTGGCGTACCCATGAATGCAGCGCCATCGATCGCTGGAAACGATTTCGTGTAATCGATGAGCGAAACGAGCTCGATGCGCCAAGGCAATCGCCAATCGGTGTATCCTCCGTGGTCGAGGTTTGCGCAATACGTTTTCGCGGCGCTCCAGGTATACATCATCGGGGAATGCGTCCTTTGCCAAACGAGATTCGTCACATTGTCGGTGACGATGTCCTTGGCCACATCGACGGTGTAGCTTGATTTGTTCGGCAAACCCGACGCTTCTGGATTGGGCATCACCCAATTCACCCAGGGCCCAGGATCGCCACCGCCTGAAGTGCTGCCACTGCTACTGCTACTGCTGCTACTGCTGCCTCCTGCGCCGCTTGAGCTGCCGGCTGATGAGGTCGAATCGCCATCGTCGATGGGGATCGGATCCTCGATGCCTACGATTTGCGCACACGCTCCGAGCGCGATGGGAGCGAACATCCATGCCACGAT